>DATEUU010000001.1:0-6870 GCA_035283025.1 archaeon
CCCAAGCCACTAATTTATTGGAGCATGCTTCCGGTTATCAAGGCTGGCATCAAAAAATTTGTTATAACCACCAACTACCTTAGTGACAAGGTTGAGGAGTATTTCAAAGCCAGGGAGTGGTCTGATTTTGACATAACTATTTTCAAGGAGCCCAGGCGTTTGGGCAAGGCGGGTTCAACGAAATACTGCATAGATAAGGGGTTGATAGACAAGAAAAACCTGATACTGATGCAGAATGCCGCGGACATAACTAGGAACATAATCCCAGAGCTGCTAGCAGATCATGCTGAGCAGGCGAAAAGATTCGGGTACGAAGTCACGGTTGTCGCTGCAAGAAAATGTGTCATCCCTGCAAGCAAAGTCCAGTACGACCCAAAGACAAAGTCTGTTCTGTCTTTTGAGAGGAAACCTCTGCAAAAATGGCAGGATGGTGAGTCTAGCCATGTCGGGATGTTCCTTTTTGAGCCCAAAGCCCTCAAAAGATTCGATAAGATACCAATACCATCCGATCCGGAGGAAAGTGTTCTCCTGAACATGATAAAAGAAAAAAAGGCCAACGTTTTCCTGACAGACGATTGGATTCCGATAAAATACACTTCAGATATAGAGAATGCAAACAGCGTGGATATAGAAAAATTTCAAAACCTAAAGGCATAATATAGAAAACTAAATACTGAAAAAAACAAAATAATCATTATGGTCTATGTTATAGGAGTCTCCAGTGGGGCATTTGGCGCAGCTTCCACAGAGGACAGACCACAGCTTCTAGGTCTCTACAAAAAAGCCCAATATGCTGTAACTCATGGCGTGGAGTTCGTCCAGTTAGATCTTGAATCTGTTTCTGAGTTTGAGGAGCCTGACCTAGAAAATCTTATGAAGAAGAATATAATGGAAAAGTTGCATATCATTTTTGGGATACACAGCGAGACAAAGGCTTTTGGTGTTGAAGCCTCTGAATTAGATTCGGCATTGGAGACAGAATACACCAGAGCGCATGCTAGGGTGATTGATATTTTGGACAGAGCCAAAAAAATTGGCTCCAAATACGTCTTGGTCCATTCATCCGAATCTGATCCTTTCCCATTGCTTGCATTAAGGGCTCAGCCAACTGAGCTTGTAGACTTCTTTGGCAGGCGCTTCGACGAATTTTTGAAAAAAAATGACTGGCTGGTCAGATGGGTCATGGATGGTGAAGGTAAATTCTTGTGGCAGGAGATTCTTGGCAGAAAATTAGATCAGTATCTTGCTGACACCGAGGCAGCACTTAAAAGAAATTACGAGCTAAGTGTGGCCGAAGAAGCGAAGGCAACCGGAAAGGCGCTTCCCCCCAATTTAAAAGAGTTGAGTGAAGAGTATGCACGAGAAAAAGCGAAAGTGGAAAAAGAAAGATTGGAGAAAGAACTGCTTGATATGGTTGTCAGTAAACAACTTCATTATGGTCCTGAGAGATGGGCGTACTATATAATAGCAAGATACATGGAAGTCAAATCCGATCCACTTTGGAAAAAAATCATAGACTCCACTCTAGATTTTTTTGTTGAGAGAGAGAAAAAATCTAATCCAGATGCTAATATTACAAGGCAAACTCTGCTTGGCAGGAAAGGTGTTAAAACATTGTATTCAATGGACGACGAAGGATTCAGAGGTTATCATGAGTTGTGGGTACCTGCAGTTTCTGCCAAATATCTATGGGGGCATCTAAATCCAGAGAAGTGTGAAGACCCAGGTCATGAAATAAAATTCCCTGATCCAAAACCATATATTAAAAGAGATTATGTAATGCCATTGACCCTGGAATCCCCGATGGGCTCAAGAGGGATAGAGGAGTGGCTGAGATTTTACAATCCCCTTCAGATGTACTGCCTTGCTGAAGAGATAAACAGCAAAGCTGGATTTCCATGCATGCAACTGGCTCTAGATTTGGAGCATATGCTAAGCATAAGGCTGGATCCAGAGTTGGTTATCAAGCTCCTACCGCAAGAAGGAGGAAGAATAGTTAAGGTGATTCATGCAGGTTGGCCTTCGACTCTTGCTCCGGCACATGTACCAATCCCCTTGGGATCTGAACAGCAGCAGTATCTGTATAAGATGTATTACCTATTAAGAAAAAAAGGATTTGGCGCAAATCCAAAAGACGAGTGCTTCATCCTATTTGAAAGAGGGCCGTTTCCAATCCAGCAGAGCATCATCGCACTTAAAGAAATAGCGAAATTCTTAGAGCAAGATGTCCCACCAGAAAAACTTCCACCAGAATTTTACGGCATCGCCACCGGCGAATTGGCTTCTGAAGAGAGGCAACGCGCGGTTGTGATGGAACACTTCTTTGATCCTCTAGAAGGTATGATATCTATTCCAGAAGAAAAATACACTTTCCTAGGTAAGGCAGCAACCGAAAAAGGAAAGGGTCCTGAGCAGTGGAAGAAAGAAGAATTGACTTAACCTAGTCTTGCTGGTACTGACTTTTGAATTCGCATTCGCAATCGCTGCAGACCGCACACATGCCGATACAACCGTCACATGTGCCGCTTTCTAATCCTACGTACATTTCATCAGAAAGATCGGCTTCTAAAAATTGTTTCAACGGATAACTGGCGATCAGCACCTGATATCTTTTGTCTGACTCTGGATTATTAGCAGGATTCTCTTGTTTACTATACGCAGGCCTTTTGGGTTGAATTTGCTCAAAATCATCATATAGAAATAACTTTTTTTCTTCCAACATTTTTTATCTATTTTTTCCTTCTGTAAATTATATTTGTAAAGCTTGGTATTAAAAATATCTTTTTTTGAAGAAAGAGGAAATTAAACCAAAATTTTTTCCAAATCGGAGAATTTTCTAATCACAGCATCAGGTCTGACATTAATTTTAGTCTTATAATTCCTCCAATTAACAGATCTCCTATATTTCTGAGGTGGAAGATAGAGAATAGCTTTCATTCCTACCCTTTTCGCGCCTTGAATATCCTTCACAGGATTATCGCCAACATGAACAACATTTTTGGCAGGTTCTCTCATCTTTTTCAATAAAGCTCTGAATACAAGGGGGCTTGGCTTTTCTATTCCAATCTCCTCGGATGTTAGAACAAATTCAAAATATTTTAAAACCCCATAGAGCTTTAGTGCAGGTCTTAGGTCCAACCTTCTGCCATCACTGAAGACTGCCAGTCTTATCCCTTTCTTTTTTAAATTGTCCAAAACTTTTTTAATTTCTTTTCTCCTTGGATTGCTTTTGTATAGAGCTCTGTAGCCTTCTCTATAGATTCTCAAGAGTCCTTTTGATAATCTAGGCATATCAGATTTTTTTACTCCTAAAATTTTGAGAAATTTATTGACTATTGACAGCTCTTGGAAGAAGTGTGTGATATGCGGGTAGTTTACTGAATTGTCAGCTTCTATCCAGCTTCCGATAATTTCCTTGTCCCTGAATTCATAGCCAGATTTTTTAAGTATCTTCTGGAGTTCATCCATTCTGATTTTAAGAACATCAAGCAATGGCTCATGAACTATTGTGTTGCCGTAGTCAAAAATTACTGCATCGACTTTTATTTTCTTCATAGTCTTAATTTATCTTTGAATTGACTATTTAAATTTCTATTTAAGTTTAGAAAGTTCCAAGACAATTTCCTCAAGCGTCTTGACGTAACAGTCTTTACCATATAGGTGACCAATAGTTAGAGCGATATCTCCTCTCAGATGCCCAGAATTTGTTTCAGGCGCTATTGCAAGCTCATAAAGAGTAGATTTTAATGAATCAAGGTTTGTGTTAACCCATCCAATCTCCTCGTGTTCCTTTCCCTTAAGTCGGACATTATGAGAGCTTGCTTCCATCGGTATCAATACTGATGCAGCATAATCAAAATTCTTCCTATAATTGTAGACTATGCCAAGAAGTCTCATTTTTTCCGCATCCACACCACTTTCATTCGATATCTCAATTTCTTCATCCAGCTCTCTTTTTGTTGCCTTATGAAGAGTTTCCATTTTATAAGGGCTAGGTAGGTCTATCTCATCTAAAAATTTTCGAATGACCGCATCTCGCGTATTTTCAAGAACCAAATCATTTCCTATCTTCTTAAGGTCTATAAAACCTGCAGGAGTTATATGCCTGATTCTTCCCTGGTCGGTTGCCATCGGATTTCTGACTGCAACAGGTATTTTGCCATCCTTTGTCAGTGGAATACCATTGATCGTGAAAAGATTTGCTTGATAGGGCTTCGGTACAATAGTATCTCTCATTGCGGCATGGGTGCTATAGCGGTCTTCACTCCAAAAAATCCATAGATTTCCATCTTCTTGATTAAACGCACAACCTTCAAACCTAGCTCTTGGAGCATCGAATGCCTGCTTACTTTTATTTTTGATTTCCTCCCATCGGGTTTTAATAAGTTGATTTAGATAGGGGCTTGTCTTTCTTGTATTTTCGCATTGGAAGTATCTGACCCTTTCTGCAGGCAGGCCATCTAAAAAAGTCATCGCAGTTTCGTAACCTAAAATATTTTCAAGATATTTGTAAGATGGTGTTTGGAAATCTTCTCCAAGAACGAATTTCGATTTTGGTAACACACTATACAACCCCTTTATTTTTTATTAACTACTAATTGATGACGTTGAACATTTAAATATGCTACGAATAAAGTTTATTTATGCCTTTGGAAAAACTCGAAGAAGAGCTTGAAGACACAGAACTTGTCAAGAAAGAAAAAATCAAGGAAGAAGCAAAGACCCCTAAGGAAATCCTTGCCAAAGTAGTCAGATTCACGAACGAGGCCAGAAAGCAGTACGGGGATATAATAAAGTCGGTTCTTATTTTTGGTTCTGCGGCAAAAGGAACAATGGTTAAAGGATCAGATGCGGATATTTGGGTAGTCCTGGACGACACAGCTACAAAAAGCTCCGAAGACCTGGAGAAAGTGAATTCTCACCTGTATCTGATTGCGCATGAGCTGAAAGAACTCCACATACAAACAACAACCCTGACAGAGTTCTGGAGCTGGATAAAGATGGGCTCGCCAGAGCTTGTCAATTTCCTCAGATACGGTTTGCTCATATATGATACTGGCTTTGTGAAGCCTGTGCAGAGAATGCTGAACATGGGTTTGATACCACCGAGCGAGGAAACCATTGCTTTGAAGGCCAAGGCGGCAGAAGCAAGATACAGAAAGATCAAGATTGATATCAAATCGATGATTTTTGAACTGAGATATACAGCTACAGATGCTTGCCAAGCAGTGATTATGTATTTTTACAAGGCCCAGCCTGATGCCAAGGCGATACCAGAATTCTTGGAGAAGCTCGTCAAGGAAAAGAAACTGGAGAAAATATATGTGAGCAAGTTCAAGGAACTGGACAAATTATGGAAAGATATAGACCACAAAGAGATCAAGGAGGTCACAACTCAGCATCTGGAGAAAGCTCTAATCCTTGCAAAGGAAATTGTTGGCAGGTTTAATAAGTTGCTCCCAAAAGAGATTGTAGGAGAGGAACTCCCAGAGGAAGAGTGATCAAATGGGAAAATGCGTTAAAGGTCATATGACAAAGGAGAAAAATTGCACTAATTTAATATCTGATGGCAATCCAACGCCAAATTACTATTCGCCACTATTCAAATCAAACTCCCCCCTAAGTGGCATCTTAGGGATTGCAGGCATGATGAGCAACAGATATGGCTCAGCAAGGTTGTTGCCCTGCCTCAGGAGCGCTTGCCCTTATGGATTTTACGAACCTAATAAAATCGTTTCATCTATCAAAAAAATTATCAAGAAGGTAAGTCAATACATTAAAGAGTGATTTTCATGCCGGAAAAAGAAAAGCCAAAAGGAAAGAAAGAAAGCAAGAAGCCTGACACAAAAGAAAAGAGGATGAATGAAGTAAAGGAATTTTCAAAAAAAATCCTGGAGAAATATGGGAAATATATCAAATGCATTGTTATGATGGGTTCTGTCGCCAGGGAAGAGTTCAAGCCAAAGAGCGACATAGATGTTTTTGTTGTCATCGATGACACTGCTTTTGAAATAACTACTGAGCAGCACGACAAGATTGATGAGGATATGGAAAAAATAGGAGAGAAAATCTCTGAGTTCATCTCCGTCCAGCCAAGCTACACCCTTACAGAATTCTGGGACTATGCAAGGGTGGCCCATCCGATAATCTACAATTTTATCAAGGAAGGAGTTGCAATATACGACATCGGATTCTTCGCTCCAATAAAAAAACTTTTAGAGATGGGGAGGATTCCGGCAACCAGGGAAGCAATAGAGAGCTACATGGAAGGGGCACCAAAGAAATTGATGAGGGCAAAGACTGTCAAGCTGCTGATGCTTGCCGAGGACTGCTATTATGCCATGCTGAACACAGCCCAGGCAGTCCTGATGTTCATGGGTCTTGCTCCGCCAGTTCCGAACAAAGCTTATGATGATGTCAAAAAATTCTTGGTCGAGCCCGGGATTTTAGAGCCAGAGTATGCAGAATGGCTGAGAGAAATCATCGAGGTAAGGAAGAAGATTGAACACAAGGAGCTGATGGATGTTACAGGTGTTTTTGTCGACGACTGGATTGCCAAGTCGGAGAAATTCATCGACAAGATGTTCAGCCTGCTGAATGCCTTGGAAATAAGGAAGAAGGAGAAGATTTTGGAAAGGACTCATGAGGTAATGATTAAGGCGGCAATAACCGCATTGAAGACTTTGAAGAAGATGCCGGAAAAAGAGGAAGACATCCCAACAGTTTTCAAAAGAGAATTGATTGACAAAAAAATAATAGAACCTTATTATGGGGAGATTTGGGCTAAGATTGAAAACATGAAAAAGCAGGTAGATCAAAAGCAGATTGACAAGATTCCTGACAAGGATGTCTATGACATGAGGGAATATG
>DATEUU010000002.1:0-2089 GCA_035283025.1 archaeon
CCTAAATATTTTCTATTTTTATTCCCAAGCCTGATTTAAGACTCTTGCGGGCTTGTTCGATTCTCTTTAAGAATCGCGGGTCATTCTCCAAGCGATAATCAAACCAATCTTCTTCGTCTTCAAACCCGATTAAAACACCAGCGGGTTTTCCATGCCGTGTTATTACAATCTCCTCTTTTTCTGCTAACCTCAGAAATTTAGAAAAGTCATCTTTAACTTCTGATAAAGCTGCCTTTTTCATATGCTTTCTCCCACTTTTTTAAGCCATTCAGCGGCTTTTGATTTTAAGATAATTGCGAGTATTTCCACTCTGTCTTCTACTGCATCATAAAATACACGAAATTCATCTATCCTCAGTCTGTATTGAGGATGCCTTAAGCCTCTCAATCTTTTTATTATGCTCTTGCTCGTCTTAGTCGGCGCATGTCTTAAATGAACCTCAATCAGATTCTTTATTTTTGCTCTTTGGTAAGCATCCAGCAATTTCAAGTCTTGAACTGCTTCCGGTGCCAAAATGATTTCATATTTCATTCTGGCTATATTATAGCCAATTTATTAAAATAACATCAAGATGCTGAGGCAAGAGTGGATTAAACTCGATTATCTCTTTTATTTTTTACATAACGATGGCCTTAACCAGCGCGGGCCACAGAAGCCAGGCATGAAAAACGTGACGGGCCTATCCCGCGTCTGGTTGAAGGCGTTGTCATGTCAGGTTCGTTTTATATTTTCCATATTTCTTCAGGGTCTTCTATATCAGGATTGTCATATCTTTCCAATGTTGCAAGCCACTCCGGCATGTCGTCCTTTATTCTCTCCTTCAGTCGTTCTAATGACTCTTCTGAAATTCTTCCTCTTTCAAGCATAAATTGATAAAATTGTTTCAGACTTGCAGCACTTTCTTTGATCGATGCCTTGCTTGCCCACATTGCTTTCCGTATAAACCAATAACCTAGAAACATTCCTATCCGACTTACTCCATCGGCGGCTTCAATAGCATCTTCGTATAAAAGGTACTCGTTAATATAAAAGTCCACATTTGAACAATGCTTATCTTTTGTCTTCTGTGAAAGATTTTTATCTGACAACCATTTTCCAAAGTCGATCAAAATCTTTTCGTTTTCCTTCCTGATCTTTTTGCATTCTTTTTCATATTGTTCGTATGATTTCATATCTTCCCTTCTGTTTTATTGTTTGACATAACGAGATGCATCAGCAGCAGGGTAAATCACACTTGAATGAAAACCAACCCAAATTTAAACCCTGTCGGCTGGATGCTTTTGTTAACCCATCAGTTTATTATAGTCTTCATGGCTGCCGATCCAAAACCAAAGCAGCCCTCCGGGAACCTCAACTGCAACTGCACGGTAATGTAATCCAACCCGAATAGACCAAAAACGTCCAGCTTTCTTCAGGTGTAACGAGGGATGATAAGGATCATTTTTTAACAACGAATAATTTCGGTCTGCAAGGTCTTGAATAGACTGTGGCAGTGCCCTATAGAGTCCCCAAAACTCTGGCGAGGCAAAATGTTTCAAATTTCGGAGCAGTGACCAGACTTAAATGACTTGAGGGCTGCCTCGGCCAGTGAGTCGAGCTTTCCCGACAAAACATCTTTTTCGAAATGCCGATCCCATGCTTCCGCATCGAAATCCCAGAACCATTTCCGAAAAGCCTGAAGTTCATCAGGATTTAGTCCTTGGACTTCTCTTTCGATATCTTGTATTTTGCTCATTATGATAACTCCTTTTCTTCTCTTGAAGTTATTTTAACAAATTCTTCTTTCAGTGGCTATGTTTCTTTGTATTTTCTGATTTGCAAGTGGCAAAAGCCGTGACTCTGGATTGGTGGCCGCTTTTTTTCGATTGTAACTTTATATATCTGTCGATCATTTGGTATAAGTCGTTCAAATAGTTGTTTCTTTTTGTCAAATAATATGGGAAGTGTCCGTATGCCGTGTATAACGAATGACTTGTCAGTTAAAGTCTGATCGTGGGAATTCGGCAGTTCGCCCACGTAGCTTGAGGAAGATGTTAGGAGCAATCCGAAACATTAAGTTTTCTGACAAAGGCTCAATAAGTGAGTCGAG
>DATEUU010000003.1:0-2961 GCA_035283025.1 archaeon
TCAGCTCCTTGTCGACCGTGGCAAAATTGCATCTCACAGCAAGATGGCCGTTGATGCAGGGGACGTCGGCGCCGACAGCTTCCAAAGGCCCCCTTTTCAGATTGAGCTTGTAGGGGTCGAAGCCTAGAAGGGTGATGTTTGCGATATGGCTCACGCTTGTCCTTGTGAGTTCGTTCCAGTAGGATCTTTTCACAGGGATGATCTGGCCAACCATGCCTTTGCTCGTCAGAAAATCAAGATTCGGCTTCCTCGCCTCGCTCAGAGGGGTCTTCCCGTTCAGCGGCAGGTCTGCCAAGCCATCGATGACCAGGAACACAACCTTTTTCTTTAGCTTCGATACCTTTTTTTCTGGCTTGCGCTTGGCTGGTTTCCTAGTCTTTCTGCCTCTTTTCCTCTTCACAATATTAAATTAGGTTTCTGAAAAGATAACTTTTAAATAGGACAGGTCTTATTTAACATAGTGATATAATGGCTAGAATGCAAGAATTGAAGTCTGTAGATATGATGTCTTATGCAAAGATATCCGGAGCAATAGGTGCAATCGGAGGATTCGTCCTCGGAGTGATAGTTGCACTGTTCGCTGGCGTTGGAGTTGGCCTCATGTATGAAATGCCAGGAGCCGGACTTGTAGGTGGTGCGGTCGGAATCGCTGCGATAATAATATTTCCAATAATGTACGCAGTGATAGGTTTCGTATCTGCAGCGGTAGGTGCACTCCTATACAACTTCGTTGCCAGTAAAATTGGCGGAGTGAAAATAGAACTTGGTTAGAAAATTTCCTTTTCTTTTTCTTTTTCATTGACCCAGTTCGCTGATTATTTCCTTTGCATATTCGGCTAGTTTCTTTGATAGATTGGCTTTTGCAATCATGAGCTTTTTCTCGACCTTGGAGTCTTGGAATGTGTTTTCTATTGCGAACAATGTGATGAAGGCGGTTTGAAGCTCTAGCCAGAAGAAAGCCTTTTCCAAGCATTTCCTGCTTTCATCCAAGCCTTCTGCTGATAGGGCCAGGTTCTTCCATTTGTCGTAATGCTCTGAGCATAGGTTTATCTGGTCTTTTAAGGTCATAGTTTACTATTTGCTAGTGATAAAGATTTAAATGTAACTACCAGAGAGTTAAAGATTTTCATTTAAAAATTGAATAAAAATCAGTTAGATCTTAAATTATTAACGTCTCAAAAAAAAGGTTATTTATCTTTTACTGTTTGTTAAATATCTATGGTCCAAATTGCAGAGCGTGTGAACAACCTGCCACAAATCTATCTGTTCAGAGAATTAGCCACGTGTATCAAGCAAGCAAAAGACAATTTCAGTCCTTTTATAAGATTGCACATAGGTACTCCTGATTTGCCCACTCCTTATCTGATAAATAATGAAATTGCACTTACCTTCTCAGACAGTAATTTATCTGAATTATATGTGCATGGCTATCCTGACGACAAGCATGATTACATTGGACTGTTGGAATTGAGAGAATCCCTGGCAGAAGATTACAAGGAAAAACATGGAGTGGATTTGAAGCCTGACCAGTTTGTTATTGATTTTGGTGGAAAACCCAGTCTTTTCAACCTGCCTGCTGTTTTCCTGAACCATGGCGATTACGGAGTAGTGGAAGATCCCTCTTATCCTGTCGGCGTAGCAGCTATTATTTCTGCAACCGGCCACAAAGACAATGTCAAATACCTGCAATGCACCGAAGAAAATAATTTTGAACCGTTTTTGACTGATCTTGCTGAAGAGCCATTCAAAAGACCTAAGACTCTCTACCTTGTCTCACCGAACAATCCAACCGGTGCTACGCATGAAAGAAAATATTTGAACGAACTTTTCGGACAGGCAGCAAGATATGATATGGCTATCATATACGACGCAGCATACAAGGATTTCACATACGGCGGTTACAAATCGCCGAGCGCTATGGAGTTCTCAGATTATTCAGGCAGAATCTTGGAAGTAGGTTCATTTTCAAAACCATACACCATGGTAGGTCACAGGCTGGGATGGGTTGTTGGAGATGAAAAGTTGATCGAACAATGGAGAAGGTACAAATCATTCATAGATTCCGGAACTATCAACGCAATACAGAGAGGTGGGGTCGTTGCTTTGAAAAGTCCTATAGTGAAGGAAATAGTGAAAAACAACATGGGAATATACGAAAGACGGGCGGAACTTCTGTCAAACGCATTGAACAGACTTGGACTGAGATGCAGAAAACCAAAGGCAACTCCTTACATATATTTCAAAATCCCTGAAGGTTTTAGCTCTAAAGATTTTTGTGTTAAGATGATAAACGAGGCTGGCGTTTCATTCGCGTGGGGTTCTGGTTTTGGTCCAGCCGGAGAAGGCTATGCAAGGTCAACAGTATTCCAAAAGGATGAATTGATTGAAGAAGCTCTGATGAGGTTAGAAAAACAATTAGGTTGAAAACATCTGGTGGGAAATTTCAAATGCTTGTAGAAGATAGTCAAGAGGGCGGGATAAAATACGAGAAGATGTATGGCCCAAACAATTCTTTTTCTCTATCAAAAGTAAAACTCACGCAGGCGCATAGGATTCCTTATCATTATCATGAAAGGACAGAGACAGTCTATTTCATAATTGATGGGGAAGGCACCATGATTGTTGATGGAAAGGAAGTGGACGTACGCGGTGGCCAGATGTTTGTTATACCGCCAAAAATTCCTCATACTATTTTTGCGAAAGAAAAAAGAACAGTAGATTTTTATTGTAAGGAATGCCCGCCGGATGATGACGATTTTCATCCTCAAAATCTTTAAATTTTCACAACCTACCTAGAATCTGTCCCAATGAAGGAAGGTGAAAACCAGAACTCGCCCTGTCTATCATCTCGATATCTTTTTTCTCAATCATGAAGTCAACAGCAGTCACATTCTCTCTCATGTGATCAGGTGAAGCAGCTTTCGGAATTGCAACCACCTGTTCTTTAGAACACAGCCAATT
>DATEUU010000004.1:0-2897 GCA_035283025.1 archaeon
TCTTCACGGGCACCGAGACTATGAGAGAGCGTCTCGGCGTGCGGAGCCTTTTGTATATGCCTTCGGGAAGGCCGAGGTGCCTGTTCGCCTTCTCAAGCGAGAGGAGCACGTTATCGAATACGCCGGACATAGGTCTCCTTAAGAATATTTTTTTTGAGCCGCATGGTAAGAATCATCCATTGACTATTGTCTAAGTCTTTAGGAATGTACAGCCTTAGGCTTTCTGGATGCCCTTGTCATTGTTTTTTCGAATTAATCTTAATCAAAAAACAAAAAACTCAATATATTTAAGACGTTTCGAGAATTTGAATAAAAAAATTAAAGGCAAGCAGACGGTTGGAAGGCGAGAAGTTAGAGTCACTTAAATGGGGCTCAAGTAACAGGTTGTATCTGTTTCATGAAATCGCGCAAGGACTGGTCCGCAAACAGCAAATTCTCAAACTCATCTACTTTAACGCGACTATAGTTAGACGGATGCGCCGCAGGATTTCTGAATTTGTCTTTGATGTCAAACAGAGTTTTTTTATACGTTAATATACTGTCTCCCCCGGTTGTTTTGTTCTTTAAAAATTTGACAAAATCATTTGCAGGACTTTTCTTAGCCAAATTCAATATCATGCAAATAGATCCAAAAGTGATCTCGCTATTTCTGTCGACAACAAATGGCCTATTGTTTTCACCTAATTCTATTTTTCCATTCAGCGCGATATATTTTTTTATAATTTTTTCTACAAATTCATTTTCTATAGCTTTCGCGTACTCAATTGCGACAAAGCCGAATTCATCCATGGCAGACCATTTATGCGAATCATAAAGACTTTTGGCCATTAAAAAATACTTTCGCGTCTCTGTCTCTAATCTGCCCCAAAGTTCCTTGGCAAAATAATCCTGGTAGTACTTCTCGTAAGAACTCAAATCCTTGCCTTCGAGATGCTTTTTATTCACGTTATGCAAGTTGTCTATGATTGATTCTGCCTTTTTGTCTATCGCGGCAAGCAATTCCTGCTCATTTTCTTGAATGGCATCTAAAATAAATTTGTTTTTCTCATAAAGTAAATTCTGCCCTCGCAAGACGGCATCTGACTTTGCGTTTATCTCTTGAAGAGATCTCAAAATAGCAGCTTTTTCATTTATCTTTTCTATAAGACACTTCAACTGGTCTTTAGTCAGGATGATTTCGTTCGTATTTTTTTCAGGAGCGCCTAAGTATTTTAAAAGGGACGGATAGTCCTCCTTTGCGACGATTTCATAGAAGTCATCAATTTTCTGGATACTTAATGTCCTATATTCTACTTCAAGCTTAATTCTAATTTCCTCAAGAGTTCCCCAAAAGCGCAAATCCGGAAGAACGCCTCTCTCAAGCAAATCAGGGAATATTGCCAGAAATTTTATAACATCCTGATATTCACCTGAAAGCCTTGTTGCTCTAATGATTGCCTCAACGTCTTCATTAGATAAATTTAATTCTTGATCAAAGATATTGTCCAGAAAGCTTCTTTTGAAGCAGTAGAGCGCTTCTTTAGGTTTATTTCTTATTAAAAATGTCTTCCCAGTTACAAACAGCCAATCAGGAAAGCTCAGACCATAGTCGGAGCCTCCACAAGCAGTAAACAAAAACTCTGGGTGGCAAGATTCAGTCCACTCATCCACATCGTAAAAATATGTTTGGAATATCCCAAACCAGAAAGCAATTTGATGATTATATTTTTTCTCTTTATAGACCTCTTCTGAAAGAGCAACCATGAGATTTTTGGTCTCAGAGCTATCTCGGTCAATGAATTCGATTTGAACCTCGGCATTCTCCAAATCTTCCCATAAAAATCCGCATGTTGAAGCATCAATTTCATCTATGGTGGTATTTTTTACTGCACGGACAAGGGCATTGCATACGTCATCGAGTTCAGCACCCTTCTCATGCCTGTACTCTAATAATTTAAATAGCAAAGAAAAATATTTTGGACTCTCCAGGCATGCTTCCTTTTCCCAAACTTGTATTTGTCTTTTCTTTAGAGTCGCCAATAATTTCTCTTTATCAATCTTCTTGATCTCATTATTTTGTAATATTTCGAAGTCGGAGTCATTCCAATATTCCAGCAGATCGGCATAAGCTATTGCCAGTCCATCTAAAAGTCCCCTCTGCTTAAGAAGCTTCTTGAAAAGACTGACCATGAAATCCTTAAACTTAGCAGAATTCTTTAAAGGCTTTTGTTTCCCATTTTTTTCCTCATGAGGATTGTCTATATATTTTGGCTTATTTTTTTCAAAATCTTCGAGAGCATAGTTCTCCAGAATAATTTCTATTTTATACTTGGATGCAAGTTCTCGTGCATCTAACTGTTCGGAAATAAATTTTCCATGATCTTCTAATAACTGAGCAAGCGCATTTTCCTTTTTATCATCCTTAACATTAATCCAGTCAGAAGCGATTATCTTCTTTGAAATTGCAAATAGAAAATCGTTTACTTCATCATCTGGAACTGCCTCCACCAATTGGTTGAATTTATCGACCAACTCGTCGCTAAGATCAAACATTCCGTCCTCGATTGAGGAAAGCAGGAAATCTTTAACGTCAGAAAAATTATCAAGGGACCTCTTTTTGTTTTCCGGCTTATTACCTTTAAATGGAATTATCTTTGATGTCATCGAACAGACTCCTTAATTTGGACTCCCCTCGTATGCCACAAGCATGCGCCATCCTCTCCTGAATGCGGCAATGTCTGAGCACGAAAGTTGCTATTTTCGGGGATTACCTTCCAATGAATTCATATCCTTTCGGATGGCACCTTCTCTTCTCCAATTGTTGTCATATCGTTCAAGCCGGTCTCCTTCTTTTCTGATATAGCCCTTTCTGGACATATCGGGATTATAGATTTCAATCAGCCCATTCTTCTCCTTCC
>DATEUU010000005.1:0-4200 GCA_035283025.1 archaeon
CCTCTGCCAGGAGACGGTAGGGATCTCACTTTCTCCTCAGCTCATCTATGAATTTGAAGATCTCTCTTTTCCAGAGACCCAGCAAGCCTTCAAAAAGAGATTCGGCGATTACCGGCAAAGAAATTTCACGCTCATCCTTGATAGCAGTGATGGATCCTCGCGGTAACTATTGGGTGTTTGAAATTAGCAATTTAGAATAAAATCGGATTCACAGAAAAGAAGCTATTTACCTATGAAGCCATCCTATCAAAACCTTTGCACCGAATTCTATGATTTAACCAAGCCTGAGGCTGGACCGAAAGAAGTAGCTTTTTACCGCGATTTATTGAAAGCGACAAAAGGACCATTTCTTGAAGCCATGTGTGGCTCTGGTAGGCTCTTGATCCCTCTTCTTCGAACAGGTCTAGTTATTGACGGAGTGGATAATTCTGCTCATATGCTGAAAAGCTGTCGTCAGCGCTGCGAAAATCAGCATCTTCATGTAAAATTACTCAATCAACCTCTTCAAGATCTCACACTCTCTCAAAAGTACAGCTTGATTTTCATTGCTATTGGCTCTTTTCAGCTGATTAAAGATCGAATTGAGGCCCTCCGTATCCTCAAGAATTTGCGTCAAAATCTTTTACCCGGCGGCAAATTGATTATCGAGACTTTTATCCCTTGGGATGGGATCAAAGAAGGCATCCGTGAATCTATCCTTGCAGATCAATCAGACCCCATAATCTCTGAACGAACAATCCAATCCCCCGATGGATTTGAGATGATCAATCGATCGACGGTGACCCTATATTTTAAAGAGCAGCTTGAAATGCACCAAACACACTACGAGAAACGGGGCCATGGCGAACTGCTGCTTACAGAGGAAGAGGAGTACGCCGTCCGCTGGTATTACCGGCATGAAATGGAGCTCTTCTTAGAGAAGGCGGGGTTCTCGTGCATCGAGATCAAAGACGAATCCTTTGAGCAAACTCCGCAAGCTACTATCTATATTGCCTATTCATAGAGAAGTTGCTTTGTTGTGTCAAAAAAATTTATTTGATCCCAAAATCGATAAATTGCTGATTTTGGGATCAAAATTTTAAGTCATTTTTCCATAGCAACTCTCCCTATTGTTTTTAGCAACGATTTCATTCCCGTAGAACGTTTCTCGTTTCAAAATCGGACCCGGCCGCAACCAATTCGCACCGCCTCCCTACTCCCCTTCCAACTTAAAATCCCCTGCAACGAAGCGACACCACTTTACCAAATCCTTTCTTCGAAGATCAAGGAACTAAAAGCACTTGGAATGACCAACGCCGACATCGCGACTAAGCTACAAATCAACAGGAAAACAGTAGCAAAAAGCTTGTAAAATTCATATACCGATGACCCGATGAAGATCTGAGATGTTCTTTAAAAAACAGGCTCTTCCGCTAGTGTCGATTGAAATACCTCAAAGGAATGGCCATTATTTTTGATGGTGCTTTCAGTCAACTCCTTAAACCACATCCCTGCGTTTGGCGCAATGTATATGCCGTCGACTAAAACCTCCAGGTCGACAGCTATGAAGTGACCTTCGCAGATGTCTTGGGCCGAAAGGTCAATTTGACTATTCCTGATATGAGGCTGCCAAAAGAGGCATCGTAGTTCTCTTTCATAGTCGAAACTGTTTCGTTTATGTAATACGGAGTAGAATCCACCACCATATGCAGGAGCAGGGCAGTCTTCGCCGGTATCCAGATTCCTCATTGATCCCATCCAAATAGTCTTTGGATAATCAATATATCGAACTTGGCCAATAAAGATTCGTTTTTCAGTTACATTGAAGGAATCTCTTAACTTCTTGAAGGTCGTCCTGATTGCGATTCCTTCATTTGTTCGTCCATTTGACGTATATCGATTCCACATAGCTTCAGATTCGATAGGATTCATATGCCAACAACTCACGTACATTTGCCTTCTTGAGTTACGACTAATGGCTCTTAAAGTTCTAAGACAATTATCCTTATAACCCATTTCTTGAAAATGCTGCTCTCTAGCAGCAAGACTCCCCTTTGGGTATGAGCCTTCAAAAGGGTCCCCTAATAAGTCAGTTCTACAAAAATACAAGGATTTTTTTTCGAGCAGGGAAGCAAACTTTGTAAAATCGAGATAGCGCCAAAGGACAGTATCTTCTGAAGGACAGATAAATTGAGCATGTTCTTCAAACATTGCAACCTTTTACTTCTCTAGTATTTCTCGTATATTGGTAGCTATTTTGAAATTGACACCAAGAGCTTCGAAATGAGCTTTCCCGCAATCAGTCTTAAGATTTTCGGTTTCTCTTCGTTTGGCAGCATCGTGCGTGCTTTTAGTTTCACGGATGAGATAGAGCTTTTCATCATCTTCAATAGAAACAGCCCAGTCCGGATTGTAATTTCCAAGAGGAGTAGGGACGACAAATTTTCGAGGTAATTTACAGAAGAATTTAACACGTTTATTGGAATCAAGACCTTCAGCTACTTGTCGCTCCAGCGCTGAATCAAAAGGAACGCAGTCGTATGGAGTTCGGTTATCTGTGCTTTGTACCTGGTACAGATTATTCAAATATCCAACGATCTCTTCGTGCTGAAAGAGCCGCATCTCATAGTATTGATCTTCGATTTGTTCGTACTTGATCCCCTGAGATACTGTTTCATGGAGTGTGCGGGTTATTAGCTTGGCAATTTGCGTCATAAAAGCTTGAGGATTTACAAGAAAATCCTGCAGTCGCTCTGATTGCTTGAGAATTTCTACTAGTGTTCCGCGAGTCAGCTCAGTTTCTCGTTGGAGAAAAGCAAGAATGTCTGGCAAGGCATAAGAAATAACGACCGATTCGGTTTTACTATCGAGAACCTGCCCTCCTTCTACACCAGCATTATTAATATCAATTTCCCTCTTGTCGATCAGAATGCTCACTGGCCTGATAGAATCCATCTTCTTAATTTTTGCAATGGCATTTCTAATAAGGTCTCTTGTTTCGAATTCTACGAAGTAGCGGGTCTTTTTAGAAATTTTCTCCCATAGGATTTTAAAATCTTCGTTAAGTTCAATCTGCTTGTTATATTTGAGCGTTCGGCGCTCTCTTGCGTTTACGATACGGTCTTTGAAAATATGCCGTTTCAGTTCATCGATAATAGTTGAGGACATATGTTGAAGTGCCTCGGGCAGTTCAAGCTGAAATCCGGGCTTTTCTGGCGTAAATTTGTCTGTGATATGGCCTTGTTGATCGATATAGCCTTGGTTTTCAAGGGCAACCCAAATCTCTTTGCTAATAACACTATTAAAGAGAGGGCTGAACGTGGTTGGCTCGATACGTCCAAACTTAATCCCTAGATCGTTTTCTATATCTTCTTGAAGTCCCTTGGCATAATCCTGAAAGGGCTCACTTGCGATCACAGTCAATCGATTAATTGCATCATCATGAATACGGTCACCGCATTGGTTGACTGGCAATCTAAGCCCTCTTCCAAGGGTCTGACGCCGTTCTCGCTCTACGCCCATATCTCGTAAAGAACAGATCTGGAAAATATTGGGGTTATCCCACCCTTCTTTCAGAGCAGAATGGGTGAAAATAAACCGCAAAGGCTCTTCTTGTGAAAGCAAGCGCTCTTTGTCCTTCATGATCAGCTTGTAAGTGTCATCATCTGCCTTGGTTGATCCGTTGGTGTCCACTACTTGATTCTTCTTGCGATCGGCTGAAAAATAACCATCGTGGAGCTTTTCAACATCAAAAGGAATCAGACCTGCATAGATGGGTCTTTGAGAGATCTTCTGATAAGACTCTTCAAACCACTCTGCAAACTTTCCCTTTTGAGCTTTACCTTGGTCGTCATACAAACGGTAATGTGCAACTTTATCGACGAAGAAAAGGGACAGTACTTTGATTCCTTTGTCTTTTAGCCTATATTCTTTATGAAAATGCTCTTCGATAGCTCGATGGATTTGCGCTTTGAGCAGCTCATCACCCATCCCACCTTCTTCTTGCTTTAGATGAATGATTTTTCCATTGGAAAATTCAACCCGTTCTAGGCCCTTTTCTGAAGAAATATTTGCCACAATATAACCATCATAACCGGGTCGATCTGTATGAGCGCTTACATTAGTGCCTTGGTGCAGGGTGATCTTCTTTTCTTTGGAACCATCATCGAAAATTGTCGCTTTGGCATGCGGTGTTTTTGCTCCTTTTGCGTAACCGATCTT
>DATEUU010000006.1:0-4703 GCA_035283025.1 archaeon
TCTTTGAACGAGTTCAAAAGCAAGCCTGCGCAGTTGGGGATTAAGAAGCTGATGGAGCTGGGAATCCAGCCAGATGTAATCATATGCAGGTCGGAAAATCCCATTCCAGAGAAAATTAAAGAAAAGCTGAGCATTTATTCCAACGTCCCGGTCAATATGATTTTCAATCTTTGGGACATGAGCGACATCTATGAAGTGCCCTTGATTTTGAAAGACATGGGGATCGATAAAACCATGTTCGAAGTCCTTTCGATACAGCCAACCAAGAACATGAGATCAGATTTGAATTTCTCAAGTTGGGGCAGCTTTGTTGACAAGATTAAGAAGTCCAATCGCGAGATCAAAGTTGGCATAGTGGGAAAATATATCGACGTGCACGACTCCTACATCAGTATTCTCAAGGCATTGGAGCATACTGGGCCTTATTTTGGTGTGAAGGTAAAGGTGAACTGGATCGATTCAACCAATATCGAGGAAGGAAAAACTAGTGTTGAAGATGCGCTTAAAGGAATAGATGGCATAATTGTGCCTGGAGGCTTCGGTAAAAGAGGAGTTGAAGGGAAGATTATGGCAATTAGATATGCAAGAGAGAAAAATGTGCCTTTCCTTGGCTTGTGCTTTGGGCTGCAATTGGCAGTTATAGAGTTTGCCAGGGATGTCTGCAATTTGAAGGGGGCGCATTCGACAGAGATTGAAAGCAATTCAAAAAACCCTGTGGTCGACCTTCTGCCTTGGCAGAAGAAACTCCTGAAAGATTCTAAATATGGGGCAACCATGAGGCTGGGTGGCCAGACTGTTTCAATCAAGAAAGGGACTCTGGCTTTTAAACTGTATGGAAAAGGGAAAGTCATTGAGAGATTCAGGCACAGGTATGAAATATCGCCAAGTTATGTAAGATGTTTAGAAAAGAACGGATTTGTTTTTTCTGGATTTACTCCTGATGGGAAAATCAAGCAAATAGGTGAAATCCCGGGGCTGAGATATTTTGTGGGAAGTCAATTCCATCCAGAGTTCACATCTAAACCTCTGAAGCCAAACCCACTGTTTGCCGGATTTGTCGAGGCATGCACTAGTAGGAAGTGAAAAAATGAAAATAGTTATTTCGCTCGGAGGACATCTCTTTACCAAAGGTTTGAAATCAACAAGCGAGTTGACTGCAGAAAATTTCAAAAAATACGCTGACATAGTCAAAAAGCTGAGAACCGATGGCCACAAAGTCATAGTAGTTTGCGGCGGCGGGAAATTCCTAAGGCATTATATGAAAGTCGCAAAAGATATGGGAGCCGATAAGGAGGTAAGGGACTGGATTGGAATAAATTTCACGCACGTAAATGCGATGATGATGATTGCCGCTTTAGGCAATGACGCTTATCCTTACTCCCTCAAGACTGTCGAAGAATTGAAAAAGCATTTTGATGACAAGATTTTGGTCTTCGGGGGCAACGAACCTGGACATTCCACAGACTATGACAGTGCAATTTTTGCTGAAGCCATAAATGCTGACATGCTGATAAACGCAACCACTGTCGACGGGGTATATTCAGCAGACCCAAAAAAGGATCCAAAAGCGAAGAAATACGACAAGTTAAGCTTTGATGAATTTGAGAAAATAATCCTGAAAAATCCTCAGGAGCCAGGGGAATATAGACTGTTCGATTTGCCAGGGGCAAGAGTGGTGAAGAGGTCCAGCATAAAAACAATTATCATAAACGCCACAGATCCTAAGGAGATACTAAGAGTAGTTGAAGGCAAGCACAGAGGAACTGTTATTTCTTGAAAATTATATAAAATAATTGCAGTTAATCTATAATTAGATGCCCCAGTAGCTCAGTCTGGTAGAGCACGTACGAAATGGTGCAAGCATGGTAAGCACGGGGTCTCGGGTTCAAACCCCGACTGGGGCTTTTTCCTTCGACAGACTAGCTTTTCTAACCTTCAACTGCTGGTGATAATCTCTAATAGAATTTCTTATGTCTTTTATAAGATTCTTTTGCTCCAGATAAATTTCATATACTTTTTCGTGAGGTGCCAAATCCCAAAGTATAGTATGAAGAATATCTAGCGCAAACTGTTTTCTGTACCTTAAAGTTTGGAGATATATGTCCATCCTAATCACTATTTGCGCTTTTGAACTGAAATTATTTGCCGTTGATGTGTTTTTTCTTGTCCCAGCAGTTTTTGCATATTTCTGTCCCGTTTATGAATACTCTTTTGTCTGGAGTATTGCCTTTGTCTACTGGTAAATAGTTTTCGCATATTGCACATCTTGTAGCTATTCCGTTTGTTGGTTGTCCATCCATTGTTGTCAACTCCTTACATTTTCTATAAAAATTCAAGTATAAATATCACTACTATTCAGTGACTGCTATAAAGCAGGGTGAAATGATAGATACTGCCATTAGGAGTTGCAGCTCTTCTGTCGACCGACAGTTGCCTCTCCACCAGCAATCCGTCGACAGTTTTTAATTGGTTCCGTCCCATGGCTTTTACGAATAATGAAGTCATTTTGTTCGTTGCTGGCATTGAGGTCAATTTTGTGAATAAAGTAATAAAAAAGCTTGGTGTCGATAATCGACAGAAGCCATTTTTCCATTTCCGAATTCCAATTTTGAGCATGATTTTCTAAAAACTAAAGATTTAATGGTTTTCCGATTGGTTTGAGCTCAATATTGATGGCTTATTTCTTGGGATTTCCTTTGATTATTCCATTTAACTGCATCGACAGACTACTTTCCATCAAGAGGTTGTGGCTGTTCATTAAGCACAGCTTAACACACAAGGCAATTTCATGGAAAACAACATCGAAAAAAAGATAATTGATACCCTTTCTAGACACCCCGAAGGATTGACAATTGTCGACATCTCAAGGGAAATCCAGGTCCATAGGAATACTGTGTCTAAATACATATTTGCGCTCGTCAGGAGCAATGTCGTTACCCAAAGAAGAATTGGCGTAGTCTCGATATGCCATCTGAGCAATGTCACTAAGCCAGAAGAAACGGCGGTCGAAGCTGAAAAAGAGAAGAAAAAACTGCCGAGAATACTCAGACTTGGTGAAAAGTCTCTGGCCAAGATTTCAATTGCTTTGATTGTTCTGTCTCTCGCTTCTGTGTTCATCATTGGCTTTGTGGCCCCTATTTTTGCTGGGACAAACCAGACTGCCGAGCTGTATCAGCCTATTGAGGTAAATTCAAGCCTGTTATCTAATTTCAGCCAAAAGTTGGATTATGAGCTGGGTGTGGAAATAAAAAACAAAGATTACTTTGTCGGAGATTCTATCGAACTATCCGGATGGTTCAGATTCATCAATTCGACCCCTGTCGAAGGGCAAACCATAGAAATTTCTGTATTATCGAATGAAACAGTCATAAATCAGATAATCGCTACAGATGCAGACGGAAGGTTTTCATTCTTGCTCCCCAACTTGGAAGAAGGAGCACGCATCGTCACAGCTTATGCAAACTTTTCGAATGAAAGTGTCGACGTGTCTTTGCCGTTCAAAGTTTCAGAATTTCCTTTTATAATATCGTTGGAGAAAAATCAACACCTAGTGAATGAGACTGTAAGCTTTTTGATAGAAGGGAGAAACGATACAGAATTTATTTTGACGATTAACGGGTCAGAGAATGTTGAGATGCTGAGCAGGACTTCTGATGACGGGAAGGCTGCTTACAATGCCAGTTTTTCAGCAGCTGGAAACTACACTGTAAGAATAGGCGACACGGCGGCCGACTTTGAAGTCATTCTTCCAATAAACGAGACTCAAGCCGAACCTGAGATTGTGCTGAATCTGAGTTCAAAAGAATTCTATTTCATAGATGAAAATATCTCTATCATAGTCCAAGGCACTCCTGATCAGAACTTCAGCTTGACTGTTGAAAAAAACGGAGCAACTGCCTTGAGCGTTTTCGAGCAGACAAACTCTTCTGGCTATTCTGAAATTTCTTTTAACCCCTTGGAAGTTGGCAATTACCAGGCTAAGATAAATTATGATGGCAAGGAAGATTCACTGAACTTTGATGTAGGAGAAAAAGAAGAACCAAAACCTGAAAAGGGTAGCACACTGATTTCAGCAGGTGCAGAGCCTAATCCGGTTGAGAAGAATAAAGCCACTTTGCTCTATTGTGAATACAGGAATGCTGATGACGACTCTTCTATACTTGATGCAGTTGTCATTTTTGATATTGATGGGAAAGGATTCATCGCAATCTTCAATCCTTCTTCTCAGAGATATGAGTATGGCTATAAGATGACAGAATCAGGTAGCAAGACTGTCAAATGCTATGCTTCTGCCGAGAATTTTGATAGCAATTCTGCAAGTTTTGAGTTGCAATCCATTGGCAAGGTGAAGTACAAAATTACAGGGGAATTAAAGGGTGCTGAAGGAAAACCTATAGGGAAAATTAAACTCTTGAAAGCTGGACATGAGACTCCGTCTGCAGATATTGAAGCAGGGAAATACGATTTGGAATTGGAGACTGATAAAGCAAAGGTCTATTTCAAGGGAGTGAATGTCAAGAAGGACATAGTCTTTAATGCCTGGGTAGGCAATGCAAAAGAAAAGCTCAAGCAAGGGCGAATAGCAACTCCTGTGTTTGCTTTTGACGATTCTGGAATAGAGTTTGATTCCACTGACATAACCTTAGAGAAGACCGGTGATGTGAACAAAATATTGAAGTGTGAGAATTGGAATTTTGATTCTT
>DATEUU010000007.1:0-2163 GCA_035283025.1 archaeon
ATTTTCAGCCGTTGAAGAATATTCTGCTTTGCAACAGATGAAAATTCAATTAACCAAAAAATAAGGAGGAGAAAGATGTTAAGATCAGATTTGGAAATCATTCACGCTTTTAGAAGGAACTTGGAATGGAATGGAACTTTCCCGAGCGGCAGATTAAGAGGAACGATTACTTTTGATTCCGCACAGGAAGCTCTAACCCATGCAGACGGCCAGTTAATTGGAGTTCTTAATAGTATTCCCGTCTATAGAGAAGGTGATCTCGGAAATGGGAAATTTATTTATTACGATTTTGCAGGAAATACCTTGGCAACAAATGTTTAAAAGGAGGTTTTATGCCATTAATGCAAGAAGCAGTTTCTAGGGTAGATTGGGAATTAATGGAACAAGGGAAAAAGCCAAAAAAAAGACCACAAATAATAAGGCCGGAACCTGAAAGACCTGAATTAAAGAGCGAAATAAAATTTACTGATATTCCGGCTGAAAGATTTAAAAAGTTAGATAGTGCGATAAAAAATATTATTAAAAATAAAGAAGGAATGAGATTTATCGGATATGATGTTTTAATTTCCCTTGGCAGACCAGACAATATGATTGCAATAACGGATGAAGAGAAGAAAGCGCCAAAGTCAATGAGTGGATGGATGGATGAGGGGAATTTTCTTCAATTAGTTAGAACATTCAGAAAGAAAATTGATGTACAGGTTATTCGATGGTAATTTATAAAAGCGCCAGATAGCACGAAAGTGTCTGGTTGACTACTGGAAAGACAGTCGTAGAATCCGCGTCACGGATAAGAAGAATCCGGTGTACGGGAAGTTCTTCGCTAAAAGAATTTAACATTTTTTTAGAAGGAGGAACTTCCAATGCCAGAAACAATCACAGAAAGCTTCGTTCAACAATACCAAAACACAATGCGGATTTTGTGCCAGCAGGCCGATTCAAGGCTTGAGGGTACAACCATTCCCCCCGTAAAGATGGAAGGTGAATATCTTTACTGGGAGAGATTAGGTGCAACTGAAGCCATTGAGTTGGCTTCACGTCATGGCGATACGCCAAATATCGAACCGGATCATTCAAGAAGAAGGTCAACGGCCCAACCCTATGTTTGGGCAACTCTCCTTGACAGGGCAGATGCGGCAAGAATGCTGGTAGATCCCAAGGGACCATATCAGCAAGTTGCCAAAAATGCCATGAACAGGAGAAAGGATAGAATTATCCTTGCCGCTCTTGGTGGAAATGCTTACCAGGGAAAAGCGGGGGCCACTACAGTAGCACTTCCGGCTGCTCAGAAAATTGCTCATGGAGGGGTTGGCATGACAGTGGGCAAGCTTTTAGCCGCCAAACAACTTCTTAAAGAAGCAGAAGTTCCAGGTCCTTATTATTTTGTCTGTACAGAAGAAAGTATCATTGATCTCTTAGGTACAACCGAAGTAACAAGTATAGATTACAACAGTGTAAAAGCCCTTGTTGAAGGCGAAATTGATACCTTTCTCGGATTTAAATTTATCCAGACAGAATTAATATACCTGGAAAATGGTTCTTCAACGACTACTTGGTACAATTATGCTTATGCCAAAGGCGCTGTCGGATATGGGAACATTCAGGATATTACAGTCAGATTAACAGAAGAATCTACGAAAAACTTTTCATGGCAACCCTATGTATCAATGGACATGGGTGCCACTCGTGTAGAAGATGAGATGGTGGTAGAGGTTGCATCTCAGTGAAGTGAGTAGGTTTTAAAAACCATAACCTCCGGGTAATCCCCTGTAAGTGGGGAACCCCAGAGCCTAAGTCCTTCGGGTAAGCTTAAGGACAAAAAGGAGAAAAGACAATGAGAGATTTTAATTCAGATGGAGTTTTGATTGGAAGACCATACCAATCAGTACATGAACAGAGCGCTACCCAGAAGTATCCTATTGGGCTTATCTATCCGGCCTTTGGGAAGAGATGGAGGTATTGTAGAGCTGCGGCAAATATTACTCCTGCAAGAAGAGGATGCCCTAATTTAACACAGAATCCCTGGACAGCAGGGGGATATAGTTTTGGTAGCGATGGATGTACTGCTACCGGAGTCATTGGAAGCAATTTTGTTGATGTGACTTTAAGCGGTGATTATGATATCGAAAGAACGTTAGATTGCTTCCAGGATGGGATTCTTAG
>DATEUU010000008.1:0-4002 GCA_035283025.1 archaeon
GCCACATACGGAATTGAGCAAGTCAGACTGGCCGCTTCTATAGGTGCGGTTAAGATTGCCTTCATACCTGAGGGGAAAATCAGATCCAAGGAATTTGAAGAACTGATAGAGGAAATATCGAGCAAGAAAGGGGAAGTGAAAGTAGTATCAAAAAAATTTTCAATTGGCGAAAAATTCTGCAAGATGTATGACATCGCTGCAATACTCAGGTTCCCTATTTCCTAGTTTCCTGCCTTTTCAGAGTTGTCAGATACCCTGCTATGATGTTTCTCATCTTTTTTGATTTTACATCAACGAATTCGTCGACAGCTGGCTTGTTTTTTTCAAAATCTATGCCAAACTTTTCAGGATGCTTTTCGAAAAGCTCTTTGCCAACGTGTTTTATAAAAGAAGTTTTGATTCTTCCCATGATATCACTGGATTTCTACGGAGTAATCCTTTGTATGACATAGTAAGTGCAGTCTGACTCCTTATCAACAACTGCCCAGACAAATGTTGCTCGGATGTTATGCGCTAACCTTACTGCACGAGACATTTCAGGAAGAGAGAAGGCAGATTCTTCGGCAACTGGCTGGACAACCCACTTAGTGTGTTCGTGCGGGGCTTTTGGTCCTCGAATTAATTTGACTCCGCGCTCGTAAACCCTGAAGACAGCACCAAATTTGTAGCCAGTCTTGGCCAAGTACCCTCTCTCTCTCAAATCTCTGTAAACAACATAGGAAGGGTGGAATTGGCTCACTTGCTTCGATCCGATTTCCATCAAATCTTGGAAGCTGACTTTTTTCTTCTTGCCATCTTTTTTCACTGAAACTTTGATTTTATTTTTCTCAAGAAGATAGGCTGCCTCTGCTAGCTCTAACTCTAATCTGTCCGGATTCTCTTCTGGCAAGGGCTTGCCGTATCCGCCCTCGTCATATATTGCTACAGCGTCCGGATTCCAGATTATCACTCTATTCTCTGTCAGCATTCCTTCCCAAATTTTTTCTGCCATATCCATCAACTAATTAATTATTCTTTAACATGTTTAAATTGCTCTGCATACCATGCCGGGCCTGTTGGTATAGCAATTAAAAGATTTTTCCCTTCAACCCAGTATTTATTTCCTACTTCTATTTTGAAACAGTCTCCTTCCTCTAATTTGTATGGTTTACCGTCGCAACTTATTATGCCAGAGCCACTAATCACATAGTAAACCACTTCACAGACTTCATTTAATGCAGCACCATCCTCAGGATATCTGCCATTAATCAAAGCTATTGCAAATCCTAGATTTTTACTTCCTAAAGGATATTCCCAAACGGTGCAAGTTTCACTGTTTTTCTTTTCTCTTGAATGATTCTTTCTGATTAGCATACTCTCAAATAGAATTGATAAATTTCAAAACTTAAATAAGGCTCTATCGAAATTTTCTATTTTATTATTTTTTATTCTTATTCCTTCTTTTTCCAAAAGCTTTATTTTATTTTTAACTCCAGATGAAAATCCACCGATTCTCCCATCGCTATATACTACCCTGTGGCAGGCTGCTAAAGGAAAATACGGATTGCTATGGCAAGCATTACCAACCGCTCTGTAAGCTCTGGTGTTGAGCTTTCTGGCGATTATTCCGTAAGTGGTTACTTTCCCCTTTGGGATTTTCTTCAGGAGAGACCAAACTCTTTCTTGGAATTTCATCAGATGCCCAGCCTCGACTTGCAGTCTTCGCACAGGTGTTTGCTTTTCCTGTCAACATCAATTACATTATTGGAAAAACTCATCACACATTTTGGGTTCTGACAATGGCTCATGCCGTAAACGGCGTGACAAAATTCGTGAACAGCTTCTTTTACTGCTCTTTCCTTAAGCAGATCCCTGTCCGGGGATTGTCTGTAGAAAGTCGGGTTTAATCTGCATACAGAGACAATCGCAACTCTTCCTGGAAGTTCAGCCTGACCAAAAATAAAATTCATGTCCTCGGAATAAAGGTCTTCATCTGTGATTGCAAGGATTCTTCCCTTGAACTTGTTAGCGACGAAGTCGAGTACCCTATTTGAAAGAAACTGATGCCTTATATTGTTATAAAATTCTTTTGGCATGCCCAAGGGCTCTGAAATATCACAAAGTATGCTGAAGGAATTCCTTAGCTCTTCTTCTACGGCATTTATTACTTCTTTCGGCACTTCACCGAACGGCATTATTCGCAAAGACATCATAATTTATCTTAGGTTTAGAAATTTAAGAAATGAGTGGGGTCAATGGGATTTGAACCCATGACACATCGGTCTTCAGCCGATTGCTCTCCCGGGCTGAGCTATGACCCCTATAAAATTTAATATTGTCTTTTAAAACTAAGTTTTTAAATCCTAAATACTCTTTTTAGAATATCTTTCCTATACTTCCAAGCAAAGTTGGTGTATGCTCTAGCAAGCTTCCAGAAAGTTGCTTTCTTTCCCACCATGGTACTGATTGGTATAGATGCTGACCTAAGACTTTCCATAGATTGCGCCTTGAGTATCTCCAGTTCTATAGAAAAATCTTTGGTTTTAAGATGGGGCAGGATTTTCTTCACTGCATATTTTGTGTATGCCTTAAATCCTGAGGCTACGTCTGTATGGAAACTCCCAGCTGCAAGCAGGACTGCGAGACTGCTGACTATGTTAAAAAATACCCTTGGCTTTGAATATTCTGGGTTTGGCATTCTTACTCCTAGCACAACATCACTTGATTTGTTTCTCAATGGCGCTATCATATATGGTATTTGAGATGGATCGTGCTGCCCATCTGCGTCTAATGTGACTAATATGCTGCAATCGGAACCTAAGAATTTCTTAAATCCCTGAATCAATGCATAACCTTTCCCCTGGTTTCTATCCCAGGAAAGTATCTTTATTCTTTTGTCATTTGACAAGTTTGATTTGACAACATCCAGAGTCTTATCTTGACTACCATCGTTTACAAAAATTACCTTATCGACATACTTGAGTGTATCTTTGATTACACCTACCGCAGTCCCCTCTTCGTTGTATGCTGGAATCAAACCGCAGATTTTCATATAATACCTTAAGAAATGATAGGCTCTTAAATATTTGGAAGTTGAGCGCCCTCGATGCGATTTGAACGCATGACCATCCGGTTAACAGCCGGGTGCTCTACCACTGAGCTACGAGGGCTTGACAAATATCTTTTCTCAATAATGTTTATAAATTGATATTATGAAAGGCGCTTTTAATCTAGAAATTCTTTGTTCTTGATCTTCTGCGGAAGGTAAGTCTCTGTCATGAATTTGAGCCCTTTACCAGACAGAGATTCCAGCTCGGCTTTTATTTTCCTTTGCACCAGAGATTTCAGGAATCTTTGCCATTCAGGCTTCTGGAACCATGGATACTTCAACATTTCATTCGCTCTTTTTATGTCAACTTCTTCCGCCTTGATTGTAAAATTTTGCAATTTGAATTTGTCGACATCATCCATCGTCAGTCCCAAGAGCTTTGCATTCGGCGTCCCCAACCTGTCAGAGACGTGGGCAAGACTCATAGAGCCATATTTCAAAACAGAATATATATAGAGTCCGTAGGCATCCATGTCCGTAAAGACGTATACAGGCAGATTGAACTCTGTAGATAATCTTTGTATCAGTCTCCTTGTCCCCCTTGCAGCTTGCCCTTGAGTGGTCACAAGGATGCACTTGTGCTTCCTCCAGAATTTGTCCTCATGCAATCTTTCAAAAGCTGCGTTTTTCTCGATGACGAGGCAGAATTCGGCATTCACTCTTTTGAATTCCAAATCTTCGACATTGCTTGGGATTGCCCAACCGCCAGAGCCGAGTTTGGACCAATTTATCAGGTCTTCATTGTCTTTCACTACAACATCTCCGACTACCCTGCCCCTTACGTCGGCGTTGAGATGCAATTGCTCTCTCAAAATGTCCAAACTAACTTCCAAATCAACAATAATTGGGTCTGACTCTGTCTGCTCATCGAAAGTATTCTCTTCAGAGTTCGGCAGAGTCCTTTTCAGTGCGTA
>DATEUU010000009.1:0-2452 GCA_035283025.1 archaeon
GGCAGGACTTTTGAAAAACGGTGCCCTCTTTTGCGCACCTGTCCAACAGGCGCATGTCTCAAAGAGCTTTCTCCTAATGTCCTCGCCGAGTCATTTTTCAACTGGTTTAATCAAGCCAAAGGCATCTCTTGCAGCGCAATATCAAGCTAAAGAATGTCTTTGAGAGCTTTTTCCTTTCAGACCATAGCAATTTTCCAGTAAATCACTGTGCTCATTTCCGGGAATGTCATCCAGGTAAAATGACACTTCTTTCATAGGATCTATAAGAAGTTTTCTTCCGTTTATAATCGTTCCAATCCAGGCATGGCCTGCATTGAAAACTCCAATACTCCCTTTTGGCTGCTGAATATAGCCTGCATTTTTTCCATTTATTGAAAGAGGCATTGGCGGGCGGATGGCTCCCAGGATAAGACAAGAATATATATCTATGCTATCGGCCAGGACTTTGAAAAGATAGCTTCTATGCCTGCATACACCGCCTAAAGTATTTACATAGTCGCCTAAATAGCAGCTGTCTTGCATATTCAGAACGTCAGTGTTTTGCATAAGAAAAATCACTAAAGATGAGATCCTTAAAAGAGTTTGTTCTGGATTATAATTCATCACATGGCATTCTCTTTGGAAATAGCTGATAATTCTTTGCAGTTTTACATCTTTATCAAGATCAAATACAATGGACTCGTTTTTATTATGGATTGCCGGTTCATCAGATGGGTTTTGACTTAATATTAAGGAGGGAGGTATGACAAATCCTGGTTTTAAACTGTCATGCAGTTCAGCAGATATTTCCAAAGAGCTAAATGCTCTTTGTTCATTTCTCTCAGTTTGCAGTTGTTTCAACAAGTCAAGTTTTTGATTATACCCTGGTGCTTGAAAATTATCCTCCTGTTTATCAGGGTTGGCATAAAGAATAGTTCCGTTTTCACCTACCTTTCCAATAAATCTTCCCCAGTTATAAAAAGTATCTCCTGCTTTAAGGATCAAGGAGGGCGTTTTTAATTTTTTCCCTTTTTCGTACAGATAAACTTTATCGTTTATCACTATAGAGCCAAGACGTGAGATGCCGTCAAGGAATAAAAGGATGTGGTTTCCTTGCCGTTTTAATGCACATCCAAAAGAGGGATTATCAGTAATTGAATCTCCTTGTGGTCCTGGCAGCCGAAGGGGAGTCGCTCCATAATCGAAAGGTTTATAGAGAACATTCTCTTCCATTTGGAATACGAGAGCATTGGTCATGATAGGCTCTGGACGGTCCACTTTTGTGGATTTGTTTAACCCTAGCATAAATTCATAGGGAGTCTCCCCATGTTCTTGCATGAACCGGAATATTCCCTGATTAAAGGTGTTGTGATCGAAACGATTGGAATTTCCATTATTTTCATAAGGGTTCATTGCAAAAGATTCTTGCATCTTTGCAAGTTCTGTTTTTGCTGTCTCAGGTCCGATCTTTTGAACACCTATTTTTGCCAGATAGTTCGAAGTTTCATGCTTAAGCGCAATTCATAAATTAAGCAAGCTTCATAGGCTGACTCCAAAAGTCCTGTCGCTAAATACCTTTTGCGTAATTTTGGATAAAGGGGATAAAAAACAGGTGGTTGAGGATGCCATTATAGTGGAGTGGATGATAGAGAGAATCTACTAGTCCGGAGACTTTTTCTTTTACGCGGTCAAAAGCGATATTTTTCAGGATGTCGATCAGACCGTTCATATCGAAAAAATTGATATTCCAAAAGGAGATATCTTTGACCTCTCTAGCCCAAGTTTCTAGTTCATTTAGCTCTTTTTCTGCTTGTGTCTGATGGCGTTGGACTGCGGAAATATTGTCGGAAATAAGCTTTATATCGGTTTGTTTGGAAGATTTGATGTCCGCGATGCTTTTTTGACAGGAAGAGAGGTTTTGTATTTGCAAAGAACTGATAGTGCTTTGATTGCTCTTGATGAGGGCAGTGTAGTGCTGGCAATACTCTTTTTCAGCGACAAGCACTTCAGTCTGCATTGTAGCGCTGGCTATTTTTTGGACGGCGGTTGCAAGACCCTGAGAATGTGGAGATGTGGAAAGGGCTGCAATCTGTGCTAAAAGCTGATCTTCGACAGGTTTGATCTTAGCGGAGACGGTTGGGTTGCGCAGCGAGTCTAATTTCTTTTGTTTTAGGAGTTCTAGCATCTTTGAAGGGGCGGGTAGAAGAGCTGTCATTAAAAGCAGCTGCTCTTTTTGCAGCTTATCAATTTGTTGCAAGCGATCGATTATTAAATTGGCTTCTTGTTGCAAGGGGCGCAAAGTAGGGAGTAGGCGTACAATGGGAACCAGCCTGGCAAAGCTGGAATAGATGTTGTGCATTTTTGCAAGGGTCTGGAAGACGTCTGTTTGAGAGGGCGAAGAGTCGGAGAATATTTTTTCTAGGGAGAGCAGGGTTGATAGAGTGCGCGATAATTCTTCCCGGACCTGATTTTG
>DATEUU010000010.1:0-2637 GCA_035283025.1 archaeon
ATTAAAATCCGAATTTAGCAACAGGCTGGCGCGCATTTTCAACAACTTATTAACTTCATAAGTTTGGGTTTGGGATAGAAATTCTATTTTCTTCCTTCCTAAAAAAACGACGACGGAAAGTTGAGAATGAAATTCTATAAAAAATGATAGAGAATGGTTCTAGTTTAGGCTGTTTCGATAACCTTCTTTTCGCTTTCAGTTATTCCATAAATCTTGTAAACTAACTCGTCAATTTCTGAATCAGTTTTTTTTATTTCGTCTTCTATTCTAGCTCTTTCATCTGTTAGTTTATCGCCAATCTTAAGCAACTTTTCATTCAGTTGAAGCATTTTCTCCACATGTTGAGTTATCTCAATTTCTTGCTCTTTTGTCGGTTTTTTGATTGGAACCTGTGAAACATAAACTGGCTTTTGCTCAATGAAGCTACCCTGCCTTTCTGCGCAGATAGATTTCAAGAAATAGGACATCAGTTTAGAATTCAAGATACCCAAAACGTATCTAGAATTAGTTGGCAGAATACATGCTGGAGCATTAACATAAAATCCATTCGTTTCATCTAATGAGAAAGAAGACCTCGTAGCAAGATTCCCCCATACAATCTTCGGTCCACCAAATAAATCATAATAAGAGCACGCCCTAAGTTCATACCAATAGTTCCCTTTGTCCCATCTCTTTTCGAGAGCCCCTTGAAAATTACACAAGTGCCTGTATATAGCCCGACATTTCTCTACTTCTACGCCAATTTTCGTTAGAATAATATAATTCTTCTTTGGTTTCACTACGTATCGTTTACATTCTGCACCAGTTAAGAATGGTTTAATTAACTCCTCATTCCTTGAATCATCACGTATCAATTCTTCTCTCTTTTTCTCATCTATTATGAATGCTTCGTTTAAACCTGTCAGAATTCCACGGTATATTTTAGCGCCAACATATTCTTCGATTGGCAGTCCACTGCTCCTTATTTTTTTAATTAATTCATTTCCTTCTCTCTTTTGAATATTCCATTCTTTTTCACTTAAATCGCTTTGATTAATAAAAAAAGAATTATTTTTTATATATACTTCAAGAGAACCAAATTCTAATGTTTCCATCTTACAGATTCTTATTTTTGGATTATGCTTTTTAATTTTTTTAATTACAATTATGCATGGATAGATTGTAGCATCAGCAAATACCTTCAAATCTCCGAAATCAATTAATTCTTCAATCCAGAATTCGGCTAGGAATTTTCTAAGGTTTTTTCCATAACCCGCTCTAAGCCATTTGTTGGAAACAATCATGCCAAAATAACCGTCTTCTTTCAGTATGTTCAATTCTTTTTCAAAGAAATATACAAACAAATCTGCCGTTCCTTGATAGGTTTCGTAGTTTGCTTCAAGGTAAGGCTTTATCTCACTCAATTCCTCTTGCCGAACATAAGGCGGATTCCCAATTACAACATCAAACCCGCCTTCTCTCATGATTTCGTTGAATTGCTCCTCCCATTTGAAAGCTTTATCACCTGCTAGCTTCTCGTCATCTATCAGAGAATTTCCACATCTTATGTTTTGTTCCAACAATGGTAAGCGATGCCCTTTCTCTGCAATTTTCAGCAAAAGATTAAGCTGTGTGATTTCTACCGCTTGCTTGTCTAAGTCAACACCAAAAATATTGCTCTGAAGAATTTTGACTTTTCGTGTGAATGTCGTGCCAGTCTCTAGGTCGAGTTGCGTTTGACTATAATCTTCATCGTTCTTACGATAATGTTCATTTAGAACATCAAAGGCTTTAATCAAGAAACTGCCAGAACCACACGCTGGGTCAAGCACTCTTACTTTTTCAATATTGAGTCTGTTGTCTTTGAGTAGCTGTCCTACTGTGCTTCTCACTATGTAATCAACTATGTATGTCGGCGTATAATAGATTCCCTGTTCCTTTTTGTGAGTGTGGTTCTCAGTTAGAGTTGCTCTCTTTTCTGTTTTCTTTAAGATGTGGCTTAGGTATTGCTCGTAAACCGTGCCCAGAATGTCGGCATCAATTATTGAGAAATCATAAGAAATGGATTTGTCCTTGGTTCGATACAATGATTCTATGATTTCTCTCAAAGCGCTGTCATCAATGTCAAGCGTGTCGCACAAGTGAACCTTTTTTGCATCAGTCGGGTCATAAGTGAATATTTTGCTGTCATAATTCTTATCATAGTAGGCGAAGACTTCCTTGAGCTTCTTCCATGCTTTAGCTTCGATTCTAGCTTCCCACAGCTTCTTTTCTTCTAATCCTCTATCTTCACAATTTCTTATGAAAATCAGTCTGTTCAAAATTCTTTGAATTGACTCGTCCAGTTCTGCTTGCGTAAGCTTCTTAGATTGGTTGAGTTTCGTTATGTTTTTTGAAAGTATATCTCTGAATTTCGTAAAGTCGTTCAAGAGTTGCTTATCTACGCTTACCTTCTTCGTTCTCTTGCCATATTTCTCGGCTAATTTGTCTAGCAGACCTTGTTCAAAACTCTCTTTTGACAGAAGCCACAAGTCTTCAAATCTGTCCAGAAACTCGTTACACTTTATTGTCATAAAATGACTGGAAAAATAGTAGGGAGTTTCCCATTCTGCATTCAGTATTTTCACAGTCTCAAAATTCGTCAATACTACCCAAGGA
>DATEUU010000011.1:0-6076 GCA_035283025.1 archaeon
GGACTCAAAGATTTTTTGTTTCTCCCATCTTTCATTCCATTTTCTCTCTATTTTTCCAAAATCTGATGTTTCAGTCATCTTTGCCATTTGGTATACCTGCCGCTTTCCTAACGTACCAACCCAAATTTTCTCTACCATCTATAATATATTTTTTCTTTCTTAATTCAAGATAGTATATACCTCTTTCAGTTTCACCTTCTTCAGAAGCTCTGATTTTTGTAACTTTACAGCCATTTCCGTCCATCTTTCCACTATACTTGCTGAATATCTTATCAATTGGCAACCCCATCATTAGGGCTTGGTCTATAAGGACTACAGCATCCCGGCTTTTTTCAATGTTATATTTCTTAACCACTTCGCATATTTTTCTTTCCATCCAATCACTTGCTAAAGATTTTTTGAAGATTATAAATTTAAATAGGTTATTCCAAATGTGAGGATTCTTACATTAGCGGCACTTTAAGCAGGAATCCGATAAGCGCACCCATTATCAGGAAGCCGATCGAGAAAATTACTAGGAAGACAAGTTTTCTGTTGTCGGTGTTTATGACCATCAGGCCTTCCTTCCTTATCCTTTCCTTCAAACTCTCATCTATCTTCTTGGTCTTCACTGCAGTCATCGCAATTGCCACAAACACTATGGATAAGAGATTCGTCAATCCTATGAGGGCATACTTCTTCCATTCTCTGAACACGATAAATCCTGCCACGGCTCCGGTCAGTGCGGATACTCCCAAAATGAAAACAACTAAAGTCGGCAGCGGATTCTTTGAAAAAGCAGAATACAATACCATTGCATAGCTTACCTTTGCCGGAGTCTCCTGCTTGAACCAAAGATCGTCTGTGAGGTATTTGGAAGGGACATAGATTTCAACTTTCGTGTAGCTGCTCGGCGTCTGGCTCCCGAAGAATTCCCTGAACTCGCCAGAGTTATAGAAATAATCCTGGACATAGTAGCTGGTCGTTGTGTAGGACTCGACCTCTCCGCTGACTTCTGGGGTTGCAAATCCCATCAGGTATATCCTTATTGGGATTCTCTTACTGCCGTAAACGCTGGTCGGAACCAATGGGAAATATGGCTTGTCTGTCGGGAATGTGACAAAGATTCCCGGCTGCCTTGCATACGGATAATCGTAATATGGATATTGGCTCCCGCCTATCAGGGCAGGGCTTGTGACCCATGAAATTACAAAAGTGTAATCCTCTCCGATGTAATCGTCCAGGACTGAGATGGAACCCGTCGGCAGGTTGTATCCCCTGTTGTTCAAGTACCAATAAAGTGCCTCGCCTGTCCTTGCGGTGACAATCTCTGTTGTTATTCCCTCCTTCTCCAAGTGCTCATAGACAGTTACGCTTGGAGCTCCTGCTAGACCTCTTCCGAATGTTTGCTCACTGACACCGGCTATGACAACTGTGCGAGCACCGTAAAAGAAAAAGTATGGGAGCATGGGATAGATTTGGGTCAGCTGGGAGATTTGAACTGCCGAATCGACATCTGACTTTGCTCTCTGGATGACATCTTGCCCAGAGAATTGAGGGAAACTGTTAACAACATCAATCACAACCTTGTTTGGATTTGCTGGGACTGGGAAAATCCATGCAGCTTCGGATATGTTAACCATGTTAAAATTAACGGAGATGATCATTTTCTCCAGGCCGTCTTGATAGCTTATCGCGGCAACCTGCTGGTTCTCCTCCAGAGGCTCATATGGATATATGTGAGGTATTACCATACCATCTGCTTTTACAAATGGCGAGAACGATAAGAAAATCATCAGCAATAGAGCGGATGTAAGCAAGACTTTTTTCATTTTATCTAATTTAAATTTGGTTTTTTTCGCTATATAAACCGCCAATAGAAGAGATACTGCGGCGATGTAGACTAGCGGGGATTTCGGCTGCTCTTGGATGCTTTCAGGTGCAGCTACTGGCAATTCTTTTTGCGATTCGGCTGTCGGAGCTCTTGAAATCAGAGTTCCTGCCTGCTGATAAAACATGGAACCTAGGAGACTTCCGACCAACATCAAAGCTAAAAAGGAAACTGCGAAGATGATGACGATTCTTCTTGACTTGCTCGACACTATGCTGATTCCACTGTCTGTCAGCTCGTAGAAGACCCATTTCCTTCCAGGGCTCTCGATTTTCTTGACGAGTCCGGAATCGCGGAGCTTGTCCAGATGCTCGACTATGGTCGCATTGCTCTTGCTCAACCTCCTGCCCAGATCAGAGGGTGTCATCGGGTTTCTTGAAAGCTCTTTGACTATTCCCATCCTCGTGTCGTCTGCCAAGACTTTCAGCATCTTGTGGTCGATGACTGTCTCCGGGTCGTCCATAGTTTTAATGTTGGTAGTAAGAGATTTAATACTGTTCATTTTGTTAGGCATCTGCCGAATCAAAAATAAGTTTAAAAACGATTAAGATAGTATTGTAATGATGCCCTTGTAGCTCAGTTTGGATAGAGCAGCTGCCTTCTAAGCAGAAGGTCGAGGGTTCGAATCCCTCCAGGGGCGCAACTATTTTGTATCTTATAAAATCGTTAATCTCATTGGTAGCAAATGCATTTACCATATTTATGCTAGGAGAACCAAACTTTTTAGAGAAGGTTATGAAAAATGGCAACATTCGAGAGACCGCAAAGGCCACAAAGGAAGACAAAGCGAATGAAAGGTAAGAATTGGTAAGTTAAAATCCTATTCCTTGATAATTTGGTTTTTCTCAATTTATTTAAGTTAGTCAAAATAAGGTTTAATTGATGTGATGCCAAAGAAAAAATGTTATAGATGTGGTACTAAAACACTTGTTAAGGTTTGTAAATATTGCGATAATTCTTTTTGCGAAGACCATTCACTTCCCGAAAATCATGCTTGTCCCGACTATAAGGATTTTCTAAAAAATGAGAAAAGAATGAACAGTCAAGAGATAGAAAAATTATATGACAGGTGGGACGCAAAAGCCAGAGAGCAAAGGAGCTGGAAAAATTACAGAGAATCGCAGAAAAAGTGGAAAACTGATTACGAAGGATATACTTACGAAGAACCTGCTGGAACGAGATTTTGGAAACCAAAGGGGCATTATCCTTCAGCTATTGCTGTAGCCATTGGAATTATGATGATTGTCATACCTTATCTTTGCTTTTATGTTTTACCAGCTTCGACATTCATTGGAAAAAATCCATCTGGCAGTGATTTAGGTTTAACATTCTCGGGATTAAGTAGAGTTTGCGATATGGCAGGTAATAGCATTTTTGGATTTCTTATGTCTCAAGGGTGCGACCAAGTAAAGACCATACAGTATGCTGTTTGGATTTTAATGGGTATAGGTGGCTTAATTATCATCAAATATTTATTTTTCCATTGATTCTAAAGACCTCTCAGATGTAAGCTTTTTAGCTTTATTAAAGCAGGGTTAAATTATGCGATTGCCTAAAATTAAATTTGCTTTCAGGGAAAGCAAAGACAAGAAAAAGGCAATATTGATAACCGGAATGGAACAACCTGTATTTGTTATTATAAATGACAAACTGCCTACGCCATACTTCTTTATTTACAAGTGGGAATGCGATAAATTTATTAAAGAACTTAAGGAAAAATTTGAAGTCAGAATTGTAGAAGGAAAAGAATATACCAAAACGAAGGAATGGGGCAATGCCGAAATAATAAGGGTATACCTCACGGAGAAAAAAAAATAAGGTTGGATTTTTCTATTTTCCATAGAAACCTTGATTTTCTTGAAAAAAGAAGAAGAAAAGATATATCAAGGACACCAACACCCTATGAAGTAGTAAGGGATTACCTTCAGATTGCAAGTAGTGTTTTGCTTTCGTTTGCTATAGTAGTTCTCACTATGATGAACGTCATTGAATTTAAAGGTTGGACTAAAGATTATCTTCAACCGGCAATAATTTTGGGTTTGCTAATTATTTTGGTTGTTGTAATAATCGATGTTCTTAGATTTCGTAAAAATTGGGTTAGTTGGGTTAGAAAAAAGTAGTTTCAGAGGCTTTCTATTACTATCTCCCAAAGTTTCTCACTCATCTCTTTGTATAGCTTGAATCCTTTTCCAAATAATAGTTTTATACTTTAAAAATCTCATAATTATTTGTGAACTAATGACCCGTCTTATTACAATAATTGGTGGAAAAGGAGGCGTGGGAAAAACTACCCTCACTTCCAACCTGACCACAGCCCTAACCAATCTGGGCCAGAATGTCATAGCGGTTGATGCAAACCTCACAACCCCAAACCTTGGATTGCATTTAGGTCTTCCTCTGACTTCAAAGAATTTGCAGGATGTTTTGAGAGGTGAAGCTAAGATAAGAGAAGCTACTTATTCCCATCCTTTAGGATTCAGTGTGATGCCGGCAAGCATGAACATAAACGATTTGAAGAATGTTGATGTCGGCAGGCTGCCAGAAGTCACTTTGAACCTTATCGGAAGGGCTGATTATGTCATCATGGATTGCGCAGCTGGCTTGGGAAGGGAAGCTGTAAGCGCGATAGAAGCTGCCACTGAAGTTTTGATCATAACAAATCCTGACTTGCCAAGCGTTGCCGATGCATTGAAGACCGTAAGAATCGCTGAAAGCCAGGGAAAGAAGATTGTTGGAGTGGTTGTGAACAAGGTGAGTGGCAAATGGCATGAACTGACAAGAAGAGAGATCGAGGAGATGCTTGGAGCACCTGTCCTCGTGGAAATACCGGAAGACAAGAATGTTTCAAAAAGCATAGCCACAAAAAACCCAATTGTGAATCGCAATCCTAATTCGCCTGCCTCGGTCGAGGTCAGGAGGCTTGCCCACCAGCTTGTCGGTGTTCCTTTCAAATACAGCAAGCCAAGAAGTTACAGATTATTGGACAGAATGGTAAACTGGATTATAGGTTAAACCAAGTCTTCTATTTCCATTTCAAAAGCAGCGGTCGGCATCTCCAATTTCCAATTCTCCAGGACAGAAGGATTAATCTCCCCAATGATTCCGACGACTTTATTCCCTACTATAATATTCGCTGCTCTGCCTTCTATGAAACTGGTATGGTTTGTCTTTCTCAGTTTGTATTTTTTCCTGAACTTGGACATAATACCATCGAGAACAGATAAAATATCATAATAGCTGACTTTTGAATCCGATATTGCAGCCGCGAGCTTCCTCAAATCCCTCTCCCTCGTCTCCTGCTTCTTGTCAATCAGTATGACGTTCCCGATCTCAAATATCTTCTGCGGATAGCTGACATGCTGGTTGTTTGAGAAGAATTCCATCAGGCTAGGAAGCAGCCAATTCCTGAAAACATTCCAATTCAAAGATACGGGATTCTCCAATTCGATTATCGTTTCTTCCTTCGCATTCATCTTCTCGAACAGGTTCTCCTTGTTCGTGAGAGTGTAGGACATTATCTCCTGAATTCCCAGTTTGGACATGGCCTCTGCCACTTCATCAGAATTCTTTTCAATCTCATTGATCTTCCCGACCGTCTTGTGCGTTATTGACATAGGCTGGATTCTCCCATAGCCATAGGAAACAATCACGTCCTCAGCGACATCCCTCTGATGCATTATGTCCTGCCTGTATGCTGGATACAGGACTTCTATCCTCTTTCCTTTTATTGTAGGTCTGTATCTGGCCTGCAAAAGCAGTTTGGCAATCTCCTCGGCTTTCAAGTCCAGTCCGGAAAGCTTATTCACAAAATCAACATCCACTTCCGCTTTCTTTGGCGTCAGGTCAGGTGTAATGATTGTCTTGTCCGGATACTCGACCGAAACAGATTCCAACCTTGCCTTTCTTTCAGCCATCGCGGATACGAGCACATTCAGGGCAGGCATCAGGAACTTGAAATTGAAACCGCTGCATTCGATGAAGACATCCTTCGTTTCTTCAGTAATCTTTCCCGTATAATCCGAGTTGATGATCGGCGGCATGGACAGGACCTGGCCTGCAGCATCTATGAATATCGGATATTCCTTGCATCCTTCCAGCATATGCCTGAACTCTCTCCCTTTCGGATGCTTCTCCAGGATTTCCTTCGGAGTCATCTCTTCATTGAATTCAAGAGGAACAAATTTTATCCCTTCAGGCTTGACTGTC
>DATEUU010000012.1:0-10065 GCA_035283025.1 archaeon
GTTAGTGGTGAAAAGCCTAACGAAGCAGGTGATAGCTGGTTCCTCCCGAAATGCGCCGCAGCGCAGCCTGGCCGGAGGCGAGCAGCAGGGTAAAGATACTGATTGAGTGGTCAAGGACCGAAAGGTTCAGCCATTCTGTCAAACTCACAATCTGTTGCTGCCGTAGAAGGCCGGAGTGAGGGTGCCGGGTTAAGCTCGGTATCCAAAAGGGGAACATCCCAAACTAGGGTTAAGGTCTCTAAATGCCGACTAAACGAACAAAGGAGTTTGAATCCTCAGACAGTAGGACTGTAGGCTCAGAAGCAGCCATCAGTTAAAAAGTGCGTAACAGCTTACCTACCGAGGATTCATGCCCTGAAAATGGAAGAGACTAAGTCGGCTACCGATACCCTTGACTTCGAAAGAAGGGGTAGGGAGGCGTTCCTTGCGAGCAGAAGCTCCTCCGTAAGGAAGAGTGGATCGCAAGGAATTGAAGATCCTGTCATGAGTAGCAGCGTAGCTGGTTTAGAACCTCAGCCACCTAAAGAATAAGGGTTTGCCAGCAATGTTAATCAGCTGGCGGTTAGTCGACCCTAAGGGTGCTCTTAACCGAAGCGCTCAATGGTAAATTGGTTAATATTCCAATACCATGAAGGTACACGCGGCAACGCAAGTTGAATTTCTGACGCTTTGGGATAGGTCAACGCAAGTTAACTGTGTAAGCCCATGGAGTCTCTTAATGAGGAGAAATGGGTAAAAGCAGGAATAGCTCCGCGTATGCGGAGTTTGGCTGATTCCTAGAGTCCGTGAAAAGGAAATCCATCGAATCCTTCATGTCCGTACCAAGAACCGACACAGGTATTCTTGCTGAGAAGGCAAAGGTGTGTTGGGAGAACCTAGTCCAGGGAAATCGGCAAATTAGCTGCATATCTTCGGTATAAGCAGTGCCTGTTTTCTCGAAAGGGAAAGCAGGTTTCAATAACAAGGGGGGAGCGACTGTTTAACAAAAACATAGGAGACTGCAAATCAGAAATGACTTGTACAGTTTCTTAGGCCTGCCCAGTGTCGGTGTGTTAAACTCTAGTTCAATAGAGCAAAGCCCCGATAAACGGCGGCAGTAACTCTGACTGTCGTAAAGTAGCGTAATCCCTTGCCGTTTAATTAACGGCCTGTCTGAATGGCTTAACGACTTCCCCGCTGTCCCGGGCTGGGACCCAGTGAAAATGCTGTTCTGGTGAATAGGCCAGAGACCTCCAATGGGAAACGAAGACCCCGTAGAGCTTTACTGCAGCTTGATGTTGTTGCAAATTTGTGATTGCATAGAGTAGCTAGGACTCGCTAAGGTTTAGCCTTTGGGCGAAAACTGAGAGGAAAGTGTAACACTAGCTTCTCGCGAATTTGCTGCTAACTAGAAATAGGACAGCATTAGGTGGGCAGTTCGACTGGGGCGGTACGCCCATAACAAGAAATCATGGGCGCCCAAAGTTCAGCTCATCGAGGTCATGGTAGAGGTTGGAGCTATGATTAACACTGCTCCAGAATGACGAAAGATGATTTCAGAGGTAGCTACTGAGCTCATCAGCCTCTGCCACTTCAAAGAAATCTCGAGTAGAATGTAAACGTAAAAGCTGGACTGACCGAATCTCGCAAAGCAAGAGATTCGGCTGCGAAAGCATGGGTTAGCGATACATCGATTACCCTTAATGGGTGCCGGTGGTGTCAGAAAAGCTACCTCGGGGATAATGGGCCCGTGGCCGGTGAAAGTCCACATTGACCCGGCGCGTTGGTCCGTCGCTGTCGGCTTTTCCCCTCCCGGCTGTGCAGCAGCAGCCAAGGGTGCAGGTGTCCACTGATTAAAGGGGAACATTAGCTGGGTTCAGAACGTCGTGAGACAGTTCGGTCGCTATCTATTGGAGGTGCTGGTTGTCTGACCGGAAGGAAGGGCGAGTACGAAAGGAACACCCGTCCGTGGCCTCTGGTGTACCGGTTGTTCAAGCATCGCCGGGCAGCTACGCCATACATGGATAAGTCCTGAAAGCATCTAAGGACGAAACCATCCGGAAAAATAGACAGCCAATCATTCTGCTGGTTAGCAATAATCGGTAGAATGACGAAGGCCCTTGTAGACTACAAGTTTAATGGGAGAGATGTGTACGCATCAAGCTTTCGAGCGAGATGTTCAGCATGCTCTTTCCAAAAGCCTAAGGTTGCCTAACTTTGATAAACAGCTTGATATATGGTAGTTTCAAAAAACTTCTTTCTATAGTCTTTAAGTAACTTCGAATACTCTTCTTTAGTATGAATTCGGAATATAGGGATAGTAAAAAGCAGAAATACGAAGCATTGACTCTAAAAGAGTTTGATGCAAAAGCTAGAGAGTTTGGAGATGAGATTTTATTGATACAGCCATATATTCCTGTGGATCCTGAAGAGAAAGGCGAAATTGGTTATTGTATTATTCTTGAGACTGAGAATGTAAAATGGGAAAGTGGATTGAAAAGAAAATTTTTGAAATCCTTGAACATAGGAGAGCTAAAAGAAGAAAATTTCTTGGATGATTTAGTTGTTGATTTGGCGCAATATCTGACAAGGAAAGGATATAGAGTGCATCCAAATAAGCATCAGTATCTCACAAGGAATCCAAAAAATGTAATGGACGAGGATGAGGATATTGAAGTTATCTTTAAGATGGCTCTGGGGGAAGCATAGGTTTATATTCTTTGAAAAATAAATGTTTGATAATTATACGAGAGATCTACTCCTTAGTATGGTCTTAGTATAAGTCAATTAATAAAAAAAGGTGAAAAAATGGCATTTGGACAATTCGGTGGGCCAAGAGAGATGCATAAGGCAACTTGTGCGGACTGCGGTAAGGAAACTGAAGTCCCTTTCAAACCCATTGAAGGTAGACCTGTTTATTGCAGGGACTGCTATCAAAAACATAAGAAATACTAAGTATTGAATCAAAATTCTTAGTTGCTCTAAATTTTGATAGAGTCATTTATAATGTAGTGGACGGACTCGTCCCTCTTTACTTTCATTATTACCTTTTTCTTGGTGACAAGGCCATCCAGATGGCTCTTGATTACGTTCAGGTTTATTATTTTTCCGGCCTTCTCGTTTACCTTGAAGCTTACACCTAAAGGCTTCATGGGGACTTCTGCTTCCTTAAGGATGTTCAGAATCATAGAATCTAGAGAAATATAGTCAACCCCTCTTCCACGCATTTGTATAATTTTGGTTTTGAAGATAATAAAGGTTCCTTGAATTAACTGACTCTAAAATTTTTTAATATTAGTAGACTAATGAAAATAAAAAATTAAGGTGGCTTGCCTGGGTTTGGAACTACCACTTGTGCTTAGGGTTTCTTGGCATTATGACCCACAAAATCAAATAAAACAAAATACCGGTCCCCCATAGGATGCAGAATAAAACCCAAAGTATCCTCACTAATGTTGGATCTGCATTGAAGTATTCTGCAATGCCTCCGCACACTCCACCCAAAATTTTTTCTTTCCCTGACCTGTACAATTTTTTTGGTTTGCTCATTTCAAATCCTCGATGTAATACAATGTTAACTTTTTAATAAGAACTATCGCATAGCCGAGCACAAGGAGAATTACAGATATGCCTAGAAGGTTCCTTACTATAAAACTCGAGAAAGATGAAATTAAGTCGCTACCGATGTAAATGTTGATCAAATTTAACACGTTTGCTGCGATCCACAGAATAAAGACTATTCTAGCAGTTGCCGCAATTGGCGATATTATCCAGAAAATATTTGAAAATGTTTTGGAAAAATAGTCTGTGTAACCAAAGAATAGAATCAATGCAAAGAACAGGTGCAGGTTGCTGAGAAGAAAATTGGATATGATATAAATGAAAGTGCTGTTCAAAGATATGTTGATGAAATTAAGCAGTAAGATACCGATCGAGAGGAATATAATCCCAGCAATGCTCCCGATCAAAGGACCTATCATACCTAAAGTCCAAAACCACCATTTGCCAGATTCTTTTTCCCATTCTTTGCCCCTGCTTCCAGCTCTTTTTTTAAATCTTTTTGCCAGGTCCTCTACTTCTTCGCCGAAATCCTTCCCTCTTTTTCTCATGTAGTCTCCAAAATTTTCTCCCCACTTCTCCCACTCGCCTTCAGTTTTTCTATAATATCTTTTGATTTTTTTCTTGGATTTTTTCGCCATTTTGTTCGCTAATTTAATTTTGTCCGCCTATTAATTAACTTTTTTCAAATGGAGCAATCCCCGAGAAAGACAATATATCCGTAGATGAAGAAAAAAAGTAATTTTTGATTTAGACTTTTACCAGCACTTCATTGTTTTCGATTTTTACTTGGAATATGGGTTGCGGTTGCACAGCCGGCCCTTTCAATACCCTACCTGACTTGACATCAAAGACTGATCCGTGGCAAGGGCATTGGATGCTTTCCCCCTTGAGTTTTCCTTTTGATAGTTTGCAACCTTTATGTGTGCAGATATTTCCTATTGCATAATATTTCCCATCCAAATTGACAGCTAGAACATCTTTTCCCCCTTCATTGATAGCTATCAGGTTGCCGGGTTTCATGTCTTTCACGGAAGCAATTTTAACAAAACCCATTCTATATTCTACCTCCAAATAAGAATGTACGCATCCTCTATTTAATTTTAACTTCTGCAGGAAAATTAGAGATTGGAAAGGGATTAGGGCTTGAATTTGTAGGAATATTGCTTGGAAGTTCTTGTTTTTTTAAGCCATAATATTATGAACACCACACTTGCAACTAAAAGTGCTACGGCTATCAGCAAGATTATTTTGTTCCAATCGAAAGAGGGTTTGGCTGTTTCTAGTTTGGAGACAGTAAGAACTGAAAGTTTAGCTTCTTCAGATGAAAAGCTCCCATTGGCATCCTTGTCAACGCATGCAGAATAAGTGTAATTGCCTTCATAACCTGGTGTGGAAAAAGAAACCCAGCACTCGTTTCCAGAAATTGAGCAACTTCCCATTTCTAGCCCATTGCAACTCAGCTGCTTCAGATGTGCAATCTTCCCATCGCAGTTCGAGAGTCCATATATCCTAGCTGTGCTGATTTCGCCATGCTCCTCAAGGGATAACTCGATAGAACCAGAGCAAGTATAAACGCATGATTCGCTCGCATTCTTGCAGACATTGGTAGAGTTGCACCAATTGCATCCTGCGCCCGAGCAAGATGTGTTGTTGGTGATGATTGAGCAATTCATTGTTTGGTTCAAAGCTCCGATCGAAACTGTCTTTATTGCTGAATATATCGGAAGCCCCAAAAGTTTTGCAGTTTTCCCTGAATCTTTTCCTGACGCAGAGCTGGAAATGACCTGGAATGAAAAAGTATTGCCGTCAGAGGAAGAATTGCTCATCGTGTACAAGAAAAGGAAGTTATTGGAAGCTCCGGCTGAAAGGGTATATGCACTTTGCACTGGGAATTCTAAAACACCGTCATTATTAATGAATTTCCCGTAGCCAATCGTAGTTTCATTAGTCTCGTAGATTCCATTATTGCTTTCATCCGTGACTAAGCGTATAAGAGAAATTCCATTTTTGTCATCTCCTGAGCCAGAAGCAATTATTGTGAATGAGTTTATTGCTATATCTTCGTAATCTGCCTTGATTTTCAATTGGAGCATTGAATTTTCGCTCATGTTACCGAGACTCCATCTGTGATTGGGTGGTGAGCTGTTTCCAACGGAGAAAATTAATGTGGGGACCGGAACTCCTAATACGGAAAATCCTGCGGTGGTAAGATTGTACACATAATCGACATTTGAGGTGTAGTTGCCGTCATGGTTGAAATCTAAGACTATGTCATAATCCCCCACTTGAGGGGAGACCCAGATAACCTTTGGTAGTAAGTATCCCGATGAATTTGTTGAAACCGATTTGGTCGCAGAGACGTAGCTGGCTAATGACGTATTGCTTGCCCAGGAATTGCTGTTGTTAAAGACATAGATGTCCACGACTGTTGCATTATTCGAGATGTTGCTGCTTGTAGCATAGACAGACTCGTTTGTGTAGAAAAAATTTTTAAGATTCCCATTGGCATCAGAACTCCAAATGCTTTGTGCGTTTACCAAGCTTACAAGAAGAAGCAATGGGAGAAGCAATAAAATTTTCTTCATAATATAATTTCATTTGATCTGCTTTATAGTCTTTATATCGGCGACCTCGAAATAGGCGATCTCGGTCCCAGGCTGCAGAGTCCCTCTCATCTCTTCAGGTATGTCCAGCTCGAAGACAGAATAATCTTCCATGTCCATCAGCTGGACCTTGTCGCCCATGATTGAAAGTATCTGAGCATTCTTCTTGATTATAATTGGCACATCGACAGACTCGTCGGCAGGTTTGACTATGCTTCTTCTTCTGCCATCAAGCAGTCCTATCGCATCAACCCTGCATTTGGCGGCACCGTGCTTTCCACTCTTGGAAACATCAACTTTTTCAACTCTGCATGGCACTCCGTCAATTAGAACAAAACCATTAGGTCTCAAATCTTTAATCGATGTAGTAGTTTTTTCCATCAAATCATCTTACTGCAATCTTGATGTCCTCGCCTTTTACTGTAACTCTCCCGGCATGCCTTGCAATTGCAACTGAATCAGAAGCAATCTTGTCGGAAATTTCAAGCAAAGAATCTCTTAATGCAATCAGTGCTTCACGTGAAACTCTTTCTGCTCCCGCTTTTCTTGCAATCTGTTCCAATGGGAACAATGGGAATACTTTTACCATAATACAATTAAATACGGGCTTTTTAGCTTATATTTTTTCAAATTATCGAAAAGGATAAAAAGGTTATTGCCCAATTAACCCTGAGGTTATGACATGGCAAAACCAACATACATGGAAATAAGAGATAGTAATCTAGATAGAATAATTTTGAATATTATAGGAGGATTTTGGAAAATAACACCATATGATGTTTGTAAAATAGTTAATAGCGAATTTGTTTCTTTACGTTTTGCCACTTGCTATAGGCATATGAAAAAGATGAAAAACAGGGGTTATTTGAATGAAGAGCCAAAACCTGGGCAAAGAGTTGGACCATATCCAAATGTTTTGTATGGAATTACTCGCTTAGGAAGAGATAAACTAGAAGAATTGGAAATGACTGGCCTGATGCAAAAAAAACCTGGATTTTTAAAGAAATTGCAACAAGAAGTTAGATCTGTAATTGATGATGTAGAAGAGTACCAAGCTGCGCAAAAGCTTTCAATAGAGCATGGCAAGCCACTAAGCGACATTTTATATGTGTTCAGTTGCTTCCCTAGAGAAAATCCTCCGATAAAAAAGTTCGAAGTGAAAGGGAAAAAAATTATCAGAGTTTCTAATTTAAGCCAATAAAAATAACTTCTAAAGTATGAGAGTCGTTTTAGATACTTCATCTTTAATCTATTTGAATGATTTTAGAGGATTTGATGAAATCTTTACTGTCAATTCTGTGATAAGAGAGGTCAAGGACAAGGTAACATTGCTGAAACTTGCGAGCTTAAGACTGAAAATAATTGAGCCGAAAAGTGAGACTATAAAAGAGATAGAGAATACGGCAAGGGAAACTATGGATTTTGAGAAATTGTCTAGGACTGACATAGAAGTCCTGGCATCAGCAAAGGAAAACAATTGCACGATAATCTCGGATGACAGAAACATCCAGAATGTGGCCGAAAAATTGGGAATAGGATATGTCTCAATATTCAATAAAAAGATAACAAAACTGATAACTTGGAAGAAATATTGCAATAGCTGTAAAAAATATTTTGCTGAAGGCAAAGATTGCTCCATATGCGGGGAGAAACTATCAAGGGTGCCCGAGGCTTCGATTGAAATAAAATGATCATCTTTTTTTCTTAGCTTTTTTTATTCCCTTTCTAACCCCTTTTCTCAATTCTTTCACAACTTCTGGTACGACTTCTGCTGTTGTCTTCAATATGTCTTTTCCTTTTTCCACCAAGGTATCCACTGTTTCGGATGTTGCCGCTGCTGCAGTCCTTGCAGTCTTTTTAGCTCCTTTTTTCCCTATAACTGCAACTTCGCCAAGAACTTCACCCAGCTTTTCTGCCACTTTTAACATAGGTTTTGCCTTTTTCAAAGTTTTTTTCCTTATTTTTGCCATTCAATCACAATTATAATTCGGGAAAGAATAAAATAAAATTTGCGACAGAACCAAAATCAGTTAAATTTAAATACTTTACGGTATAGTATTTATTTACTTTATTATAGAAAAACAATACTTACTGAAGAGTGATAAAACATGCCAAAAGGAAAATCAGGAAAAGCGTTGCCTAAATGCCCTGAATGTGACAGTGTAAGATTTATTGAGGACCCTTCTAGAGGAGAACTAGTTTGCGCTAAATGTGGCCTACTTTTGAAAGAAGACATTGTTGATACAGGACAGGAATGGAGAGCTTTCGACTCAGAGCAGATGAGCAGAAGGGCAAGAGGTGGAGCCCCTATGACTTTTACCAAGCACGATAAAGGTCTAACAACTGAAATCGGAAAGGGATTAGGAGAACTTTACAAGGTACCTGCAAAGAAAAGAGCTCAATACTACAGATTGACCAAATGGCACAAGAGACTGATCAAGTCTAAGGATAGGAATCTTTCTTTTGCTTTGTCTGAATTGCAAAGAATTGTCTCATTTTTGAGCCTCCCAAGAAGTATACATGAAAGGATTGCAAGATATTATGAGGATGCGGTAAACAAGGGATTGGTAAGAGGAAGAAGCATTGAATCTGTCATAGCTGCTTTAACTTACACTGTCTCCAGAGAATTTGGAAGCCCAAGAACATTGGATGAAATTTCAGAGGCTTCTGGTGTGGAGAAGAGAGAGATTGGAAGAACTTACAGGTACATTGCAAGAGAACTGCTTATAAGAATTCTTCCAGCAGATCCGGTAACATTTGTTCCTAGATTCTGCTCAATGCTTGGATTGAGCGACAGGGTACAGGCAAAGGCTGTTGAAATTTTGAAGAAAGCAAAGAAACATGACATCACATCTGGAAAAGGTCCGACAGGTGTAGCAGCTGCTGCAATATATATTGCATGCGTTTTGGGCGGAGAGAAGAGAACCCAGAGGGAAGTTGCTGACATTTGCGGCATCACAGAAGTCACAATCAGAAACAGATACAAAGAACTCGTAGAGAAGATGGGAATTGAGGAAGAAGTAGAGAAGAAAGCCAAGGAAGAATAAATTCTTACTCTTTTTTATCACAAAATATCTTTATATTTTTTTCCACAGTTTTTTAATTTTTTCTCTCGATTTCACCGCATCTTTCTTACTTGTGAAAACCTCGAAGGTTATGGTCTTGCTGTAGCCAATTTTTTTCAGCATCCTGACAACTTTGGGAAAATCTATTTTTCCATTCCCGATTGGCAAATGCTCATCGTATTCTCCGTGGTTGTCGTGCAAATGGATGTGCTCAATTCTGTTTCCGAAAGTTGTAATGAAACTCTTTATACTCTCCATCCCGCCGTTAATGAATGCGTGGCCGACGTCGAGATGAACCTTGACCTCTGGGATTTTGGTAATGATGTATTTGTAGTCATCGAAATCAGTTATCTCCCCTCTTTCTGCTGCATTCTCCAAGATCATCATCATGTCGTACTTCTTAATGAAATTCGACAACTCCTTCATACTTCTCAAAAAATTATTCATTATCTGTTTATGATACTTCCTATGGAATGGGCTCATCCCGGTGGCATGGGTGTGAAAATTTATTCTTTTAATTCCTAAAATATTGGCAACCTGAATTTTCTTTTTGCTTTCTTCTATCCATGCTTTTCTCACTTGCTCATACGGAGAGGAAAAATCAATCCACCACGCTGTGTGCCCAATTGAAAATAATTTATACCTGCCTAAAAGATCAATTATTTTTCTTCTTTTTTCATGAAGTCTATCTTCTGTTCCTTCTGGCCATTCAATTCCAATCTCAACAAAGTCAAAACCCAATTTCGCAATAGTCTCTATTTCTTTTAAAACATCTATAGTAGGATTAGTCATAAGTCCGAATTTTGGCATCGATTTCATGCTATTCTATTCTTTTTCTTCAACTATTTCTTTTTCTT
>DATEUU010000013.1:0-2031 GCA_035283025.1 archaeon
TGAAAACAAACGAGATTCCGAAGAAGAGTAGCAACATTGAAACTGCACTAGCAAAGGCGTTTTCGAACATTCTCCTTTCTCCACCTAATCCTTAATCTTCCAGCATTAAAAAGCAAAGTTTCAAAAATCGAAATGCACTTGAACTATAACATATTGCCTAAAATGATATATGCCGATGCCGACACAAACATTTTAAAAAAGATTCCAATATATACTATTTCGACCCGAAGGTGGAAGAAAGGAGAAGGCTTCCATCACATCTTTCTTTTCAAACCAATTTTTTTCATAGGCGAGAGACCATTTAAGTTGCGACAGACTTGCGGTCATTATTTGTTAAAGAACTCCCAAGCTATGTTGAAGCGCCACGGATCACCTTTCTCTGTCAACTGTATCTTTCCGTCTCTCGTTTCAATCAGACCTGCCTTTTGTAGCTTGCTTATTGCATCCGGGAAGGCTTCTTCTGGAAACTTGCCGAACTCTGACCTGAATTTCTCGCGATAAACAGGAATTCGGATGTAAATAAGCATCATTGCTTTTCTCATTTCATCTTCTTGTGAAAGCTGTGTGAGGCGAGAAATGGGAAGCGCACCATTCTTAACCGTTGCAATATAATCTTGAACATCTTCTATGTCCGAGTAAAGAAAACGATCTATGTGGCCCATGAAAAAACCTGCACCGGTACCTACCACTTCAGACGAGGGCTTATTGAAATCCTCCTTAACCCGTGAGAACCTATTATGACACGTAGGCATGTACCCGTTATTCTTAAAAATGCAGTAAGCTTCAAGATACATTTCCATTTCCGTGGCAGATTCACCCGCTGGAGGCAATTCACCAGTCGCGATCCTCTTTGCAATAGTTGTTTCAGGATACAAATCTAATGGATAACAGTCTACGCTTTCAACTTCAAGCTCCAAAGCCTGGTTTATATCGTCTTTCCATTGCTCTATCGTTTGCCCAGGCAAATTGTAAAGCAAGTCGACACTGACCTGGAGTCTGTGCTTCTTTGCGGTATGCAGTTTCAGTTTTGCATCTTGGCTACTGTCACGAAGCATGAGGATTTTGCGAAAGGAATCTTCGAACGTTTGGACCCCTATGTCCAACTGGTCAACATGACTTGAGGCAAGCAAACGGATTTTGTCTTCAGATAGATTGGTGGTGCATGCAGCGAATTTTGTCATATGATCTGCACTAAGATTAAACATTTTTCGACAAAATTCTAAAATATCTGCAATTTGTTCAGCGGTAAGGACAGATGGACTGCCCCCGCCCACGTATAGTTCGTTGAACACGCTGGATTTGACGTACTTATTTTCCGAGTAGAAGGTTAATGCCTTCTTCAAAGCTGCAAGGTAGGGTGCAATGTTATTTTTTTCACAGCTTACTGGAAAATAGCAGAAGGTGCATTTGCCTTCACAGAATGGAATCCAAGGCTGCAATTCCCTGTTTTGATCAACTGAGCTTTCTTTTTTTAGGAAGTCAACAAACTTGGATAAAACCATGGAAGTTGGAACAGATCTGTCTCTGTAGGTCATCGGAGGCCAGTGTTTAATATTATTGTATGGCCATCCGTTGTGAATTTCATGATGCATTAGGAATCACACCTTCGAATAAAGGTGCCCTCAAAACTTTTAAAGGTAACTACTTGACCTGCACATTTGAAAAGATTTGATAGACGATCAATTATAGAGAAAAGGAGATGCGCCCAAGTTGAGCTTAAAGATTTTTGAATCTTTCTGAATGCAATTGTCCGCCAGACGCCCAGTCGCTCTTCGGAACCTCATATATGATGATGGTAATTGCGTCTCGGGGGATCCCAAGCTCTTCCAGTACATTTGTCATACCTTCAATCATTTTCTTCTTGTTCTCTTTAGTTATACCCGACCAAACAAAGACTTGTACTACAGGCATTTTCCGCTAGCACCATGCGAGAATATGTTGTTCAGTGTTTATAAATAATTTCTGCGACAGGAAGCCGTGTGCTCTGTTTAATTATGCAAAGACTCTTCCGAAAAGAAAAATCAGAAGAGC
>DATEUU010000014.1:0-2502 GCA_035283025.1 archaeon
CTGTCAGACCGAACACCGACCTTATAGCTCTTTCCAGCTGTTCGATGCGCTCCTTATGCAACGTTAGATATCTTCTCCTTATATTATTGTACATTAAATAGTGATAAGTTATAAGGAAGGGGTATAGTATAGCCTTCTGAAAAATTGTGTCAGTCGGGTAGCTGGTAATCAACTTTCCTGTGATCTCTACTTGGAGCGAACCTGACTTGGAAGGATCTTTTGGCTGTCTGCCCTGAAGCCTGACGAAAATGTGGTATTGGGTCCACTTGTCAAATTTCCTAAAGACACGGAGCTTGACAAAAAACCCTATGGGGTCGCTAGTGATATCCCATCTGAAATCATCCTCATAGAAATCCTTGCCGCCCGCTCTAAAAATCGTCAGTAGTATATCCCTCATCTTCCCATATATGGCAAAAGGATTCGGGCCATTATACTCAATAAGCTTGAACCCTTTCGGAGCTAAAGCATCATCTTCTATTAAATAAGGCATTCACACCATCTTCGGCAACAGGTTAAAGAATGACTTGATTTCTCCTTGGAAGGTCATCATAGAGTCCCTGCAAGCGTCCAAATATCTTTTTCTCTCCTCATGGTAGAAAACTTTGTGATAGAACACTCTGAATATTTCATAAATGAAACTCCTTTCCCACATAGTGTCCTGCGGGTATTCGGTCCTCAGAACGCCGTCCATTTCGACTTTTGCTTCACCTTCTTTTTCGAAGTCCTTGCTGGGTTTCGCAGTTCCTGAGACTGTTATGAACAGCAGCATGTATGAGAACTTGTCATAATCCTTTATCACTTCCAAGGTTATTTTGAATTTTTCCTCTGGCTTTGACTTGTCCCAGTTGAACTCCTTCTCCTGGATGTTCTCTTTGGGTACGGCAAGTGTAGTCATGACTATGTCAATAATCTTCGGGTATATCTTGTGGGGATTCGGCCCGCTGTATGTAAAAAACATTATAGGCCTGTAAGTCATGCAGTGATCTTCCATCATCAGCTTCGTTCTTGCAAATATCGGCATCGCATTCCCTATAAAAACTTTTATCGCGAGAAATATTAAAGATAGATATGAATGAATTGATGGGCTTGGCACTTTCATTTTTTGGATTCATTTTATTGGCAATAGGATTCGAGGCCAGGCAAAACCCCATATTCGAGTTTTCAATGGTGCTTGGGGTGCCTATGACCTATTTCGGCTTGAGGATGCTGATAGGCATATGATCATGGAGAAGCTATTGGGTATACTTTCAATCCTAGCCGGTATCTTTTTCACATTCTTTTTTTCAGATTGGGCGATGCCAATACAGCCAGGTCCATTCAGGAAGACAGCCTTAATAATTGGAATATTTTTACTCTTGCTCGGCATATATTTATTAAGGATATAGATGCAAACTGCCATAGACAAGTTCGATAAAAACGAATTTATAAAAAATAAAATAACTAGCTCTACTACCGAAGGGTTCATCGTTGAGGGCGAAATCTTCCACGTCTGCCCATACAACCTGAGAATGTATTTGGAGCTAGACACCCCAGCCGGCATATGTGGAAAAATATTCCTAGGTTTCATGGCACAGCTTGGGAAATGGGGTCTTGTCAGGCACAAAGTCGAGGAATGGATGGAGGCTTCGCCTGCTAATCCAGGCAGCTACCAGGCAACCATACAGCAGAAGCAACAAATAGAGGCCCAAATAAAATCAGGATTGGCAGGGATTTCCTCAGCAGTGTCGGACTTCGAGCTTTTATTCCACGACCTGAGGAAATACAGAGATTTTATGCAGCATTTCGAGAAAATCGAAAAAGGGAAAAGAGATAAGAAGCCGGAGTTAGTTGCAGAAGGCACACAAACCCTCAAGGCGGTTTTTATTGACCAGGTTGATGTCCATACCGGTGAAGGGATTGCTATGAAGATGATAGCGCCCAGATGGCCAACCATAATCGCAGATTTCATGAAGCTGACTGAAAAAGATATAGACCAAAAGAAAATCTCTGAGAGATATCAAGTCTCGGAGGCCGAGGGAGTGGTGCTGGCAACTAAAAACAAGCTCTTCCTCGAATGGTTCAACACTTTTAAGGCCACGGTTTTGGACAGATATGAAAGAATAAAAGGGTTGATGGAGGCAAGAAAGAAATCCATAGAAGAATACAAGAACATTCTCAAGCCTTACATAACAAGATACAGATATTTAAGAGAATTAGGCGAGAGTCCAGAGGGAAGAAGATTATTGGAAGGTCTTGGTTGGCTCAGGCCCCAGGGTCAGCTTTTGATCAACACAATGGAATTCCAAACCGTTTGGGTATGGAAACCGTTCTTCCCGCCTGACTTGTACAAATCTGCGGCAGAGCCTCTTGTTGTTAAAAAAAATATTTTTAGAATGCCATTTCCCCGCGAATTCAAGAATTGGATTAGGGAAGAATTCAAGACAAACAAAAAATTAAGGGAGAAATATTCGGAAGTGGAAACCTCTCAGACTGGAATAGAGCCTCTGGACATATACGTGATGG
>DATEUU010000015.1:0-6550 GCA_035283025.1 archaeon
ATACTTTTCCAGAAGAATTTTGCAAATCTTCTTTATTCTCTTCGCTTTTTGGTTGTAGAAACCAGTAGGTCTTATGACTTTTGCAATCTGACTCACAGAAAGTTTTGCCATCTTCTCTGGCGTGTTTGCAGTTTTCAAAAGTCTTTCGGAAGCTGGCCAGCTCACATCATCTTTTGTCCTGTGTGAAAGAACAGTGCCAATTAAGACTCTAAAAGGTGGCTCCCTGAAAGATTCAACTTTGTATCTTTTGTTTAGAATTTTTATTATTCTTTCAGCTCTTTCCATATTTAATCAATTAGAGACTTTGAATAAAATGACTTTGATATGATTCAAGTTCTAATCAACATTGGCTTTTTGATATTATCCTTCCCATTAAGTCGCCAGGTTTCACATGAATTCCAGACTCATTGGAATATGATTCGCAAAATTTACTTAAAACATCTGAGAATTTATCTGAATTTCTCTGCCTTATCGCACGGTCATGAGGGAAAACGTAACTGAGTAAACCAGTAGCGGCATTTTCTACTTCCCATATTAATCTGGACCTTGGGATATTGTCCTCTTTGAATCTCACTGGAGATATTAACTCCGCGTTACCAAAATCCACCAATCTGAGGTAGCCTGTTTTTGTATTATAAAATGAATGCAGCAGCACTCTATCTTTATACCATAGTCTACCTTGTAAATCTTGATTGTCGTATGCTTTCCAGTATCGCGATTTATGCAATTCACCAATCATTTTGCCTAGTGCTCTAGGGAAGGCGCTTGAATCCAATTTACCAGCGTAAGCGTACATAGGACTCCATCCGTTATCTTTAGAAATGCACTCTTCAACCATCAAAAGCATTCCAGGATTGAAATAATATCTTGCATAAATTCTAGGACCTATGTTTAGGTCAGATGCCAATCCAGACACTTGAGCCTCAAATCTTATATTTTTCTGGGACGAATCGAATAATTTATCCGATACCTGACCGTGGGTTGGTTTTACAACGTAACTCATCTTATCAGCCTTAATTTTAACAACTGGTAATGCACTTCTTTCATCCAACATATTTATAAATCTCCGGATTTCTTTGAATCTCAACTTTCTCAGAGCTTCTAGCCTTTTGACATGAGCTTCATCCAGTTTCTGTTGAGGTGGAATTCTAAATAAAAAGTATTCTGCACCTTCTAAGTCGATGCCGGGGAGTTTCTCTTCTAGTCCATTCAGCAATGGCTTTACATCTTTTTTATTTACTTGGATTAGGGATTCACTCATAAAGTATCATAAACAATAACTTTTAAAAGGGTTACGATTTGACTGGAAACTTATGATACGGTTTTTTCCTATCCGAATAAAGTCTAAAAGAGAACCAAAAACTTTATTTACTCTACAGATATTTTAACTATATCTTTTGATTTCACTTATGAGAATGCATCATATGATATATACTCCTGTCCTGCTTAGAGGTGAGACTATTGATTAAAGCAATTATATCCGATTACGGTGGCGTATTCGGAGAAGAAGTCATGAACATGGTCTACAGTGAGACTGCCAAAAGAACCGGTGCCAGTTTAGATGCTGTAAAATCAGAATACCGCAATCTGGTGCCTTTGATCAGTAGAGGCAAAATAACCATGCAGGAATTTTGGAAATCCTACGCCCAAAGGCTAAAATCGGATCCGATTCTTATAGAAGTCATCTGGACGAGAACTTTCGAAATTAACAGCAAAATCAACAAAGATGTCGAGAAAATATTAAAAAAATTAAAAAATCTGGGATACAAAATAGCAGTTTGCACGAACACTATCAAAGCCTTTTCAGATGTTCATAGCAGAAACAAGGATTATGGGTTTTTTGATGCTGTTATAGCTTCCTGCGATGTTGGCATGATGAAGCCTGACAGGGAGATGTACGAACTCGTTCTAAAAAAATTGGGAGTTGCAGCTGAAGAGTGCGTGTTCATAGACGATAACTCCAATAATGTCGAGGGGGCAGAGAAGGTTGGCATGAAGGCGATTCTGTTTAAAGATGCTAAGCAGCTTGAAGACGACTTGAGAAAATGTGGTGTTCATGGTATTTGAGAAACTTAACCCGGAGCTCAGAAAAATAGTAGAAAAAAGATTCAAAGAGCCCACACTACCGCAAAAAATGGCGATCCCCCCAATCCTGGAGGGAAAAAACATTCTGCTTTTGGCACCTGTCGGCACAGGAAAGACTGAAGCCGCAATGTTTCCACTATTACATTTTGTAATGCAGCAGAAGCCAAAGCCGATAAGCATACTCTACATAACGCCGCTCAGGGCTCTCAACCGAAACATGCTGGACCGTTTGCTCTGGTGGTGCAATGAGATTGGAATAGATGCTTCTGTAAGACATGGTGATACTAGCCAGTATGAAAGAAAGATGCAGGTGGAATTCCCACCAACCCTGATGATAACCACCCCTGAAACTATGCAGGCTATCCTACCAGGAAAGAGAATCAGGGAACACCTCAGGAATGTGAAATACGTAGTAATTGATGAGGTTCACGAGCTTGTAGACAGCAAGCGAGGGGTTCAGCTAACCATTGCGCTTGAGAGGCTGAAAGAGCTCTGTGGAGATTTCCAAGTCATTGGATTGTCTGCAACCGTAGGCTCGCCAGAGAAAGTGGCCAAATTCATCTGCCCTAACAAGCCGATAGAAATCCTGAAGGCTACTTCCACAAAAGCGATGAAAATAGAAGTCGTGAATCCCAAATCTACCACAAAAGACAATGATATTGGGAAAAAAATATTTGTCTCTGCAGATACGGCAGCAAGGCTGAGAACCATAATGGATTACATAAAAGACTCTCGCTCAGTCCTAACTTTCACGAATACTAGAGAGTTTGCCGAAATACTCTCGTCCAGAATAAAGGCGTTGGATAAGAAATTCCCTGCCGGCATCCATCATTCAAGCCTAAGCAAGGAAATCAGGATCAAGACTGAAAAGGAGTTCAAGGAAGAGAAAATCAAGTCGATAATCTCAACCAGCTCATTGCAATTGGGGATTGATATCGGAAGCATAGACCTGGTTCTGCAGTACATGAGTCCGAGGGAAGTAACCCAAATAATACAGAGGATAGGAAGGAGCGGGCATGAGGCAGAGAGGGTGAGCAAAGGGATAATAATCTCGACAGACGAGGATGATATTTTTGAAGCTGCAGTTATTGCAAGGAAGGCTTTGAAAGAGGAACTGGAACCGATAAAATTCCATTACAATTCTTTGGATGTGCTGGCGCACCAGATAGTTGGACTGACCCATGATTTTTGGAAGATTGATTTGGACAAGGCTTATGAAATGGTCAAAAAAGCTTACCCGTTCAATGATCTAAAATATACAGATTTCCTGGATGTTTGCAGGCAGTTGCAGCAGCTGGGCCTGATTTTCCTGGATAATCAGATAGGTAAAAAGAGGAGAGGGTTTGAATATTACTTCACCCATCTATCAACAATTCCTGATCAGAAGTCTTACAAGATATTCAACACCTTGGACAACAGCTACGTTGGGGTATTGGACGAGGAATTTGTAGCTATTCATGGCGAGGTGGGGAGCAATTTCATCGTGAAGGGCGACACATGGAGGATAGTCGATATAGCAGAAGACAAGATTCTCGTTGAGCCGACTGTGGACATTGAAGCAGCCATCCCTGCATGGGAAGGGGAGCTGATCCCTGTCCATTTTGAGGTTTCCCAGGAAGTGGGAAGACTGAGAAAAATCATTTCGCACGACCTGAAGAACATATCGCAAGAAGAGGTAGTAGAAAAAATAAAAAGCAGCTATCCTGTTGACGCCAACTCTGCGAATAAGATGGTAGAAATAATCAGGAAACAGTCGAAGTATGGGACAGTCCCTGATGACAAAACCATTTTGGTGGAAGACTATGAGAGCACAGTTGTCCTTCATTCCTGCTTTGGCTCCAATGTGAACGAGACTCTTGGGAGGTTCATCACCACTCTGCTTACATCAAGAGTGGGCTCAGTGGGATTGAAGACAGACCCGTATAGGATCATGCTTCAGTTCCAGACAAAAAATGTCGATCTGATAAAGGAAATCCTAATGAGCACGAACCCGGAGTTACTCAGGAACTATATTGAGATAGGCCTGACAAAAAGCGATCTGTTTGAATGGAAATTCGTCCATGTGGCAAAAAGGTTTGGAGCGATAACCAGGGAAGCAAACTTTGGTAGAGTGAGGATGAAAAAGATAATTGAAGACTATGTAGGCTCTCCAATCTACAAGGAGACCTTGAAAGAATTGGAAGTGGAGAAGTTCGACATAGAAAGGGCTACGGATATTCTGAAAAAAATCCAAAGCAAAGAGATAAAGCTTGTTTTTCTTGCAGGCCTTTCACCTCTGGGAAAAATCGGCGTTCAGCACAAATATGCAGAAGTCGTAGGACCTGAAAAACCTGAAATTGAAATATTCGAGCTTTTCAAACAGAGGCTGCTTAACACGAAAGTCAGGTTGGCATGCGTGAACTGCGGGCAGTGGGCTCAGACTTTCACAGTGAAAGATTTTCCTGAGGGAATCAAATGCAAGAAGTGCCAGGCTGGGCTGCTGGCAATCGGCAGACCCAGTAGCCAAGACATCTTGAAAATAATCAAGAAAAAAATCAGGAACATACAGATGGCATCTGAAGAGAGCAAAAGATTTGAAAGGGCGAGATGGTCTGCAGACCTTTTCTTGACTTATTCCAAAAAAGCTGCATTGTGCCTGGCTGCTAGAGGTGTAGGACCGGACACTACCACAAGAATACTGGCGAGATTCCACAAGACTGAGGATGATTTGATTAAAGATATTCTTAACGCTGAAAGATTGTACATAAAAACCAAGAGATATTGGAAGGTTTAATTTTTATATTCAATTCCACAAATTCTAATTATGATACTTGAATTTCAGATGGAAATAACTATTAAATTGGTCATTGCAGTGTTGCTCGGAGCACTGATAGGGTGGGAGAGAGAAAAAATGCACAGGCCTGCCGGCCTAAGGACGCATATGCTTGTCAGTTTAGGCTCAGCACTTTTCACAATATTGTCATTGAGCGCATTCCCTGGATCTGACCCCTCAAGAATTGCAGCCAACATCATAGTTGGTATAGGTTTTATCGGCGCTGGCACAGTGCTTCAGATGAAAGAAAGAGTAATAGGGCTGACTACTGCGGCTTCTCTTTGGACGACATCGGCAATCGGAATGGCAACTGGCGCTGGGTTCTACATCCCAGCAATAGTGACCACTCTAGTTGCTTTTGTTATTCTCTGGCTGAGAGAAATCAAAAGAAGAAGATAATAAATTAATCAGAGCAATAATAGATTATGAGCTTGTTCATAGTCATAGAAGGATGCGATGGGGCTGGTGTGGGAACCCAGTCAGAAATTCTCAGAGAAAAGTTGATGGCTAAGGACAATCTCCTGTTTTTGAGATACCCAGACTACAATGACCCGACTGGCATGATGATAAACGACTTCCTCCATGAAAAAGTCAAACTTTCAAAAGAAATTCTGTTCTGTCTGTATGCTCTCAACCAATTGAAGGACAAAGGGAAGATTGGAGGCTCGTTGGAGAGGGGGAGGGTCGTCCTGGCTGACAGATATTTCACTGCCAACCTTGCGTATCAATGCGCTCATGGCTTTGATTTGCAGAAGGCTCTCCAATTTGCAGATATCTTTGAGATGCCAAAACCTGATTTGGTGATTTTCCTGAAGGTATCATCTGATGTAGCAATTGAAAGGAAGATGAAGGAAAAGGGAAGCGCTGATGTATATGAAAGAGATTTGGAGCTGCAGAGAAAAGTCAATGAAATGTATGAAAAAATGATAAAAGAAGGGGTATTTGCTAAAGAATGGGTTGTTGTTGATGGCGAAAAAAGCATAGAAGAAGTTTCAAAAGAAATTGAGAGAATCGTCTTCTCCAAATTAGAGGAATCAATGGATTAAATGATTTGGAATGGAGTATCTAAGCTCTTTCTTAATGCTTTTTAGGTTCGGACATTCAAAGAAGTCGTGATCGCTATGGGGGCAAATTCTTGACATGACAGTCTTTATCAAGTCCATGTCATCGTGCTCCATTTGCTGATGTATATTCTGGTATTTTGAATTGTCCTCGTATTCAACTACAGTATTGTAGAGAGGTGATCTTCTTCCAATCCTCCTGAGTATCCCTTCCTTGATTCTGAATATCCTGTCTCTGTTTCTTTTTCTGATTATCTTTATTTCATCGTCATTATTGCATTTAGGATATTCTCCATGAGTCTTTTTGGGATGCAGAATATAATTGCAGATGTCAATTACAAGCTGCCTCCTTGATTGGCGATATTGTATTTTTGAAGTTTCGTAATCCCATCTGTATTCATCTGCTCTTTTGAATTTTTTCACAAAACTTCTAAGTCCTCTGTAAAACTTTCTAATCCTTCTGAACCTCTCTGCCTCGAATGGTTCGAAAATTTTTGCGCAATAGTAAAGTGTCTTGTCGTCCCTTTTCTCAAGCTGGGCTTTAACATTCTTCTCCAGAATCTCATCCCTTCTCTTATTGAATTCTTTGCGC
>DATEUU010000016.1:0-18478 GCA_035283025.1 archaeon
ATTTTGGTTGCAATTGTGGCTTTCTTGACACTTTTCACACCATGGAGACGCCTTGGGTTGTCCTTGCTGATAGGGCTGATGATAGAGGTTTCTTTGACAAGAGATGTGTATAAAGAAATCATAAAATCTTCCTAGTTCGAAACCTTAAAGCGGGACTTCTAAATCAGCAAGTCGCGCTGTAATACCTCGACTTCGCCCCGCCTGAATAAAACAACATTTCCCCTCCGCAGTCTAAGCATTTCCCCATCAATGGGATTCTTCTGGCCGTCTTGTTGCACTTGTTGCAGATGAAACCTTCTATCGTAGTTACTGGCTCTTCGCTGGTTTTGTTTTTAATAGCATCTGCGATAATCATCTGCTTCCCCATACCTATGAGTTCCGATTTGCCAATCCCTATCGCTTCGAAAACCCTCTCAAGAGGAGGTAGTAGTTGGCTTTCGATGTAATACTTTGAGTCGATTTTTAGATTATGCTGCTTTATATAATCTGGATCTTCTGCCCTTTCTGACATCAGTTGCAGGCCCTGCACAATCACAAAGCCTATTCTGTCCCCAACGCCGGGAGCAGTCGCTGGAGATCTCTTCTTCAATTTTTTTATAAGCTCTATGTGAGGCTGTATTCCCTTGTAATCTTTCAACGATTTTGACACGCTTTTTGTGATGACGAGGTCTTCTATTGAGATTTCGTTTTTTTCCAGTTTACTTAATACCCCTTTGACGTAATTGAATGCTTTTTTTGGATTCTGCTCTCTGAGTATAATCCCAAGGACATCAAAGAGTGTTTTTGAAACCAAGTCGCACCAATCTCTTCTTACGGTTTCGATGCCCTTCATGACAAGCTTCTCTTCCCAAGTGCCGTTTGTCTTTTCGAAGCTCAGCCCCGCATATCTTTTTTTTGTCAGAACAAGCAGGCTTTTGAACACGTTTTCAATTTTTATTCGAACGATGTTGTTTAATTCTTTGTTTATTTTTTCTTCAATCCCTTTTCCTATGGTTGATGCTTGGTCGAGATCAGAAGTTTGCAATTTCACCATTATAGAATCTGTATCCCCGTACACCACTTTGAATTTTTGATCCTGCTCTACTATCTCTTTTGTTCTTTGGATTATGTCTCTCCCGCAACTTGTTATCGCATTTGCTATATCTAAAACATAGAATCTGGCCCTGACATATCCTGTATAACCGTAAAAAGCGTTGGCCATTATTTTAAACGCATACTGCTTCGCATCCAAAATTTTTTTCTCCGCATCATTTTTAGTAGATTGTTTTTTGATTCTGTCCCTCTCGCTTATCAGGTGGTTTACAATTTTTTGAGTGATGCCCTCCCTGACTTTTGGAGACACGAACTTGGCCCCGTAAGGAGTTTTTATCGTATCCACTTTAGCGTCCGATAAAAGCAATGTTGTGGGGCAGATGTTCCATGAGATGAATATTGATGGGTACATGGACTTGAAATCTAGATAAACAATGCAGCTTGTGTGTAGCCCGATTTGCGGCTCAAGAACAAGAGCACCTTTAAGACCTTTGGCTTCTCTCTCGTCAATTCTCCTCTGCACCTCCCTTGGAGTGGGCTTGCAAGGCACGACAAAATCTAGCTTATTAAACTCTCGCAACAGCAAGTTCTCTGCTCTTGCAGCTTCACCGCTGTCTAAAACGTCCTGCAAAAGAAGGCCGGACACTTTTGACACCTCAATGAATTTGCCTAACATCTCTTTCTCCAGCAGAAGCTTCAGAACTAGTTCAGCGTCCTTTCTGGCATAATCCACTAATCTTTTTACCTGATTCTCATCACCATTCCAGTGTTTTTCGATCTCGCTGTGAGATATTCCTATTTTGTCTTCGTTCAAAAGCTCTCTTGAAACGTCGCCGAGCCCGTATCTCTTTAGTCTAAGCAGCCCTTTACCAACAGATTCTTTAATTAAGTCATAGACATCTACGACAACTCTGCCAGAAAAATTGGTTCTAAATCTTAGCCCAAATTTCTTGCAAACCATCTGCTTCTGATTGCACCTTCCAATCGCCCTCGAGAGCTTGTTTGCCCTGAATCTTTCTTCGATGTATGGAAAATCAAAGTTGTTGCTGTTGAAACCGCAAACAACATCCGGATCGAATGAAGCAAATATTTTTATCAATTCCTCCAGCATTTCTTTTTCGCCTTTGAAAATTTGTACGCCGTCATGTTTTTTGATCGGTTTTGAAACAAGAACGAGAGTGCTGCGAGCTTCGAACGCTGGATAAAAAGACAAACTTACCATTGCAATGGGATCTTTTTTTGGGTCAGGCACGGCTTCCTTTGCTTGCACAACTTCTATGTCTATGCCCATATACTTCAATGGGACGTTCTCGTCTGTTTCGATGTTTTTGATTGTTTTTACAGCTATGCCTCTGTCTGTGCTGACGGTGCTTGTGCTGGCTACGTCACCAGTCACCTTAATCCATTTCATCGCAGAAATATTATGGTCGACCATAAACCTGTACTTGAATAAGATATCGGCCTCAAAAATTTCTTGCATAAATGGTTTTGCCCTGATTTCTTCTCTTATGTTTGCGACTTGCGACGGGTCTTTGAGTGTGATTTTTAGAAGTTTGGTTTTTTGCTTTTGATAACCTATTGATAGGAATTTTTCAACTTCTTCAATCTTTACTACGATGTTTTTATAATTATCCTGCATGAATTTGACAAAGTCGTCCTGCTTACCTTTTTTTGGAAGAACATAAAAATAGGGGTAAAAATCGCGATGAAACGCGCAGACCGTTTTGCCATCTTTTGCCTTGCCAAAAATTCTTATAATTGGAGAGTTGTCAACAAGAACATAATCGCAATCTATAACTTGAAAATCCAGTTCCATATGATATCTTTACGCAAAATCTATTTTAATACTTTCTCTTGTTTTCAAATTCACCATCCAAAATGTTGGAACTGTTATGAAGCTGCCATTAGAAATAATTGTGGCCCCTTTGTAATTGACCAAAGCTGGCGAATGGAAATGACCTGACACAAAGATATCCGGCACAATATCGAGCAGAAAAGGGTCTACCTCGCAAGCTCTTGAGTTTGAGTCAAACACAGGGTTTATATGCCTTTTCTTCAAAAGGTTCAGCATAACTATCTCCGGAGTAGCTGATTCCCACATACGCGCGTATTTTTCCATAAAGTTTCCATGAGAAAGTAGAAGATATATCTCATCTAATTTGATTAGGGATGGGTTTGGAATGGTTATATCGGCGGCATCAACATCAGGATCGGTTTCTCCTTTTAGAAATATTTTATGGCAAATGGCGGGGAGGCTTCCAAAAAAATCCATTACATCATTTTTATCACTTGACACATCCCCTAAAACAAAAATATAAAAATTGTCTTTTTTTTCTTTGCTTAACCAATCCAAAAATTTTTGATAGCTGCCTTTTTTGAAACTATTTTCATTCATGTGGAGATCTGAGACGAATAAGCAGGAAATATCTTTACCTGATTTCGCCACATTTTTTCTCAAAGGTATATCCGGCCATACTAAACTGTTAACCTTTACGTTTTCGCCGTTCTCGCAAACCGCGCCGATGACTTCGTCCAAAACGATCTGCTTGTATTCCACAGCAACCCTTTCATCAAATTTCAGAGGCAAACTTCCTGTTGTGTCCTCTATCGTAGCTTCCATTCGGTCTTCATCTTTATCTTTTATCATGCCGATGACGGAGAACCTTCTGTTTTTAGGGCTGATTTTTCCAACTGATATTAGATTCATTAGAGCTAGTTTTTTTGTGAGGATTTCGCTGATATACCCAAACCTGTCTGAAAAATATTGCGCGTAGCCCTGGGCTGATAATTTAATTTGTTTGTGCTCTGGTTTTTTGATGATTTCTATGTTCGGCGTGCGTACGGAGAGTGTTTTTTGAACAAACTCATATGTTATAGTGAACGGAACTTCGTTTCTTCCAAGATTCTCCAAAAAATTTTGGATTTCATCAGGATTTTTATTAAAAAATTCAAGGCTTTGGGAATCGAGTTGTAATTTTTTTACGAGAAACAAATTTATTATGTCTTGTTTTTCCATTTTTCAACCACACAAATACTATCTTTTTAGAATATAAACTGTTAGGTATTTATTTCATTTTTAGGGTGTGAAACTTACAGGAAATCACAAATTTACAGAAGTAGATTAAATTATTTGCTTCCCGCGATAATTTTTGGAGGTCATTCCGCCTATTTTTTCAACTGATAAACAGTAAGGCCGTTCTTTCCTTCAATTTTCGAATGAGGTAAATGCATCGGTTGAATTTTATCTAGTTGCACTAGTTCGTCTAAATATTTCTGGACAGTATTCCAGCTAACCGTTCTGCCAATCTTAGGGGAGATAGTCTTCGCCAAGGAAGATATTGTAAGAGGCATTTGTGTTGAGGAAAGAACCTCCAGAATGTTGTTTTGGATTACTCCTCTTTCGTTAGGTCTCCCGCGTTTCATACTTATTTTCTATGACTTTACATATTTATTAATTTTTACAAACTTTCGAAATCATTTCCATTTAGCTGCTACAAGTCTACCTTTTCGCCCAACTTCCTAGATTGGACAACCCTATATTTTTTTGGGTTACCACCATGCGGTACTTCTTCAACCATACCTGCACCTTTAAGTCTCGCCAATCTATGATATGCATTCGCCATCGACGTGTTTAATGTTTTTGCAATGTCTGAAACTGTGAATATTTTGTTTTTTAGAATTGATTCCAAATTAGTCTCTGCTTCATTAACAAACAGATGTTTTTTTGTTGATTTTTTTGATGTTTTCACCGGTGGTTTGTAGTAGTAAACTTCTGGATTTGGCTTCTTAAGGATGGACAATCCTTTGCTGTCAATAGTCATAATCCCTATGTTCGTAAGAGCATTCGTCTCCTGGAGGATCCTCTCGACTTTCCTGAGAAAACTAATGGGGGCAAGAAGATAAACATGTGAATAAGTTCTCTTTGCGTTCAATAATTGGCCGATGGTTGAGTTTTCATCAGATCTGGTTCCTTTAACCTCGACGGCAAACTGTTTACCACTTGAAAGTATTTCATAATCTATTCTATCATTCTCTATAGGGACATCTTTCGCAATTTTTATCTTGGAATCTGCGGCATTTTTTTCAAAAAGTTTTTTAATTGTGCTTTCATTCACAAATATTTATTGTTATTTATATTTATATTTATTTATGAAGTTTATGTAATGTATAATGTATAATGTATCTGTTTGAAAAATGATAAATTTTCGTTGGAAGTTTCATACTTAATATTTGAGCCTCAAGGAAAAGGTCATAAAAAATAAAAAACAGCGCTCCATACCAACTTTGATTTTTATCCGCTTCTTTTCATTAATTCACAGGAAATAGAAAATTCATAAAAATTTGGTCAAACCATTAATCATGAAGAATTTTGCTATAACAGCTCTAACTATCTGTTCTAACCCTCTAGTTGGAACATAGCTAGTTGGGTTCGAGTTTTTGACTTTAAAAACAAGGCCAATCTTTTCCAAATTGTTCAATCTTTTTCTTAAAGCTTCAATGCCTATTTTCAAGTGGTGACTCTCCCTCATCTCTTTGAAGAGCAGGGGGAAGCAGTATGGTTGTGTGTCATTTGGGAATTCCTTTCCAGTCATGTAAAACTTTCTGAGCAGCTGTATGTCTATGAAATCCAACCTATCTGCCAACATCAATATCTTGTCAAAATCGTTATTCCCCTTGGTTTGAGTTGACAGAAGATAGCTTTGCTCCATTAAAAATCACTACAGTATTAGATGATTAGAACATCTGGTATAAAAAAGAATTTCGGTATTAAATAAATCATATTAGATTAATTATTTTTGCTGAAGTTTTTTCTTTTTCCATCGAGATTAAGCCGCAGTAACCTTCGGGGAATCTACCAGCATTGATTAATTGAGTGCCTTCAAGCTGGTCTACGCCTTTCGCCTCGTGTATATGGGCGCTAATCGCAACGTCTGGTTTGAATTTTTCAATAAACTTTCTCACCACTTCTGATCCAACATGTGCTCCGCTGGAAATTATATCGAGTTTTGTCCTGGCAGGCGGGGCGTGAGTAACTTGAACCTTCTTTTCGCATTTTTTGATCATGTCATACCCAGTTTTCAGTCCGGCTTCTAATTCGCTTTCAGTTGGTTCTAAGCTGGTTCCAAATGGCGTCGCTGCGCCGCCTACGCCATAGAACCCAACATTGTCAATAATCTTTCCTTTAAAGTGCAAACTTATGCCCCTCTCCTCGAGGATTGGCAATATTTCTTTGTCCAGGTTCCCAGGGGCTGCTAAAATCGGTTTCCCCAAAAACCCCAGCTCTTCCAATATCAAAATCGCGATGTCGCTCCTTTCTACACCCCTTGGGACATTTTGATCAATAAAATCTCCCAGGGCTACAATTACGTCAAATTTCAAAAAGGACAGTTTGTCAACGTAATTCATCATGTTTTCGATATCATTGTGGAAGTCGCTGACTACCAAGATGTTCATATAAGTATTTTCGTTTTATTTTTAAATATCAACATTTAATTAATGGTTTTGGCAAAATCAAAAGGGTACAGAGCAGAAAGAAAAATAAGAATCATCCTGGAAAATAATGGTTGGAAAGTAGTTAGAGCTGGGGCGAGCCTGGGCGAGGCGGATCTGATCTGCATCAAAGACGGCAAATGCATACTGCTGCAGATTAAATCTACAAAGAAAAAAACATTCTATTATTATGATTACATGGGCAGGTCATTAGAAGGGTTCCTTTTTTTTCTCGTCATAGATTTTGGTTATGGGCGCATCAGGGCCCTCCATCCCAAGCCACAGGTCAGGATGAACGACGGCATTAGCATTGACGATTTTCTGTTAAACCTTAAAGAAGGTAAAATACAATAAAAATATAAGGTGATTATATGCCTTTGCTAGTGAAAGACATCATGTCAAAACCAGTCGTGACGATTGAGGACACCAAAAGCGCGAAAGATGCTGGTATTTTGATGAAAAAAACCAGAAAAGGGTGTCTCATAATAACCAAAAGCAAAAAACCTGTTGGTATACTTTCAGACAGCGATTTGATTAAGAGAGTTGTGGCTGAAAATTTGAAAGCGAGCAAGGTCAAACTCAGTAAAATAATGAGCAAACCTTTGGTTGTCGTAAAGATAGACGATGATGTTTTAGTTGCGGCAAGAAAGATGAGGAGAACAAACATCCACAGGCTGCCAGTCGTCGATAAGGACAAGGTCGTAGGGATTGTATCTTTGTCAGACATTGCGAGATCTTCGCCTGAAATGGTAGACCTGCTTGAATTCAGGCTGAAAATGAAGGAAGGCCCCTACACAATCGAAGAAGAGATGACTTCAGGGATATGTGATTCTTGCGGCAATTACGCAGACGATTTGAAAAGCTCAAACGACCAATGGGTGTGCGAAGACTGCAGAGAAGAAACCGAACAAGCTTAGTCTTTCGAAAAAGATTTATTTTTAGACATCGATTATTGGTATTGCGTAGTATCACTGATTTGATATGCTCATAAACAATATCCTGGAAAAGGTGCAAAGAGAACTGGAAGACATTGGTAGAGCTGCTGTTATAGTTGAAGGAAAGAGAGACAAAAAAGCCCTGAGCCTCTTGGGATTTTCAAACATCTATACTGTTTCTGGCGATTCGATTTATAATTTTGTTCAAAAAATCAAGTCTGATGATCCCAAATCCGCTCTTGTATTGACGGATTTCGATGAAGAAGGGGAGGAAAAAAATTCACAACTCACTCATCTATTACAGCATGAGGGGGTGTTTGTAAACTCTTTCATGCGGAACGAATTCAAAAGGTTATTAAAAGTTCACAGGATCGAAGAGATCCATTTCACCAAATTACTGGAGGATGATTATCATGGCAAAACTTGCTCAATCTACGATAAAATATTTAGTAGAAGCCAATTTCACGTGCGAAGGGATGGTGGAAAAGCCAGACGTGATAGGGGCGATATTCGGTCAAACCGAAGGGCTCCTAGGAGCTGATCTTGACCTAAGGGAGCTGCAAAGGACTGGAAGAATAGGAAGAATAGACGTTGAGCTTGATACTAACGAGGCTAAAACATCAGGCAGGATAATGATCCCATCTAGCCTGGATAGTTCTGAAACTGCGTTAATAGCTGCTTCGCTTGAGACTATTGAAAGAATAGGTCCATGCTTCTCAGAGATAAAAGTCGGCGATGTAAAGGATGTGAGGGCAGGCAAGAGAGAATTCATGATGGACAGAGCAAAGGACATACTTCAAAACTTGATCGTCGAAGAGATGCCGTCTACTACCGCACTCAGTGAAAGAATCAGGGAAAATGCAAGAACGATGCAAGTCCAAGAATATGAGGGAATGGTTTGCGGCCCAGATGCGTTGGCATCGCAAGAAATAATCATTCTTGAAGGCAGAGCAGACGTTCTCAACCTGCTAAAGAATGGAATAAAAAACGTCGTCGCAATAGGAGGGGCTGTCATACCACAAAATATTGTGGATTTCTCAAAGCAGAAGGCCACAACTCTGTTTGTCGACGGAGACAGGGCAGGGGAGCTGATAATCAAGGAAATGCTTCAGCTCGCGGACGTGGACTATATCACGAGGGCTCCAGCTGGGAAAGAGGTCGAAGAACTTTCGAAAAAAGAGATTTTCAAAGCCCTGAGGGAAAAATTGACGGCAGAGCAGTATAAAGAGCAGACATCAGTTGCCGGGCCTACCGAAGCTTAGAGTCATGGACAGACGAATAGACCGGCCCAGTTTTTTTTAATTCACTTTTTATAAGCTGGATGGAAGAAACAGCCAAGTGCTTAGACTCAGTTCTTATAGACTTGATTTTCTGTACTGTCTGCTGCTTATCTTTCATACTTTTTACTCTACATAGTGTCAAGTGAGGTGGGTGTGAATCTCCACCGATTTCTTTTTTAATTTCATCCATAATTTTTCCGATAGTGTTGGTCTTGTCGGCTACATCGAGCGCCAAGACTCTTGCATAGCTTTCGCTTGGTATCATTTTAATTCCATCAACAATCATTTCAAAACTAGAGAATTTGCTGCAAATTGAGTCAAGCGCTTCAGATATGCCTTTGATTTTCCCTTCCTCAACCTCTCCCAGAAAAGACAGGCACAAGTGGAAGTTATCTTTCTCCACAAACTTGCAGGTCATGGGCAAAGAAGACAGTTCCTTTTCAATCCCTTCCAAATAACCTTTCAGCCCCTCAGGAATAATTATGCCAATAAAGCATCTTGCCATACTTTTTATTTTTATAAAGCTAAAGTATTAATTAATTCAAATAATTTATAGGTGAAAAAATGGTCGAAACAAGAGTAAGAGCCGCAGACATTGTTGGCAAGACAATTGTAAGTGAGGAGACTGGTAGAAAGTTTGGAGTTGTTTCAAACATAGATTTCATAACTGAAAGCGGCGAGCTGCTGAATGTTATAGTCGAACAACCAACCAAGCATTTGAGCGATTTGAACCTAAAATCTGATGAAAGTGGGAGATTATTGATCCCATTTAGTGCAGTCAAAAGCATTGGCGACTTCGTAATTGTCAGCGAGAACGAGTTAGTCTAAAGCCAAGGTATATCAACTTCATCAGTTCTCCATTTTTGTCTAATGCTACTATTCTCTATGTCGATTTTCTGCCCTGAACTGTGAGCTAATACCCCAGCCCAAGCTATCATTGCACCGTTGTCGCCGCTGTACTCAAAAGGGACTATCTTGTAAGTTGCACCGCGCTCCTCGGTCATGATTTTAATCATTTCCTGCATCCTTTTGTTTGCAGCCACACCACCAACTAGTAGAATTTCTTTTTTATCTGTGTGAGCCATAGCACGCTCGGTAACCTCTGTGAGCATTGAAAAGCAAGTCTCTTGAAAGCTATAGCAGACATCTTCCCTCTTCACGCCTTGTCTGAATTTTTTAATTGCTTCGGTGGCGATTCCCGTGAATGAAAGGTCCATCCCCTTTATTGTATAAGGCATTTCGATGTACTTGCCGGTTTTAGCAAGTTTTTCTATCTCCAGGCCACCAGGCATAGGCAGCTTCATCTCTCTCGCCAGAACGTCGAATGCGTTGCCTACAGGGATGTTCATGGTCTCTCCAAAAACTCTGTACCTTCCTTCTGCAAATGCAATGACTTGGGTGTTGCCACCGGACAAATATAGAACCACAGGATCTTTTGACCCGGTTGTAAGCTTGCCTATTTCTATATGGGCGATTTGATGGCAGACAGGGACTAGAGGAATCTTATTTGTCAATGAAAGGAGCCTTGCCAGCGAAGCACCAACATTGAGGCAGGGAGGCAGGCCCGCGCCTAAGGCAACAGAAACAAAGTCAACATCTTTCATTTTCAAATTTGCTTTTGAAAGCGCCGAAGCAAGCACTTCTACAGAATTTATTGCATGGTGCTCTGCAGCAGTCCTTGGTATGATTCCCTTACCCAAAGGCGGGGAATAAACCGATCTTTCATTTGCCAGAACCTCCCCTTTGTCATTGACAATTCCGACGCCGAAGGTGTGCGCAGTCGATTCTATTCCGATACCGATTTTGCTCATCAATAACTTGTTTAAATTTAAAACCAATAAATAGTTGTGGTCAGATGGATGACGAAGAGGTTATTCAAAAAGTTTTGGGGTCCTACAGATTTGATAGCTTGAATCCCATGCAAAAAGAGGCCGTAAAAAAAGGTCTGCTCAAGAAGAAGAACATGGTCATCTTTGCGCCGACTGCCAGCGGCAAAACACTTTGCGCAGAGCTCGCCGCCCTAAAAACAGCACTTCAATCTAAAGGGAAGATGATATACATGGTACCTTTGGTGGCGCTTGCGAATGAAAAATTTCAGGAATTCAAATCGAAATATGAAAAACTGGGAATAAAAATTGCAATGTCTGTTGGCGATTTAGACTCTTCAGACCCTTGGCTTAAAAACTATGATTGGATAATAGTTTCAAATGAAAAGATGGATTCTCTGATTAGGCATGGTGCAGAGTGGATAAGAGACATAGGACTAATAGTTTGCGACGAGGCGCATCTGCTCAACGACCCGTCAAGAGGTCCCACATTGGAAATAATTCTGACTCTTTTGAAAAAGATGGTCCCAAATGTACAGGTTCTGGCTTTGTCAGCAACTATCAGGAACGCAGAAGAACTTGCAGGATGGCTGGATGCTAGTCTGTTGATTTCTGAATGGAGGCCCGTTAAGCTCTATTTCGGCACTTCGTACAACTCAAAGATAAAATTCCTGGAGAAGAAAGGATACGAATTGAATCCGGGTTTGCCAGCCGAAGCATCCATTACCGAAAACACATTAGATTTGAAAAAGCAGGTTTTGTTTTTCGTCTCGACGAGAAGGAATGCTGAAAGCTTGGCTGAGAAGCTCGGCGGCATTGTCAAGCAGAAACTTTCAAGATTGGAACAATCAGAATTGAACAAGATCTCGAATGAGATTGAAACTGCTCTTGAGAATCCAACCCACCAGTGCAAGAGAATAGCAAAATGTGCTAAGAATGGCGTGGCTTTTCATCATGCTGGCCTGCTTTTCAAGCAAAAGAAACTGATTGAGGATAATTTCAAAAAAGGTTTGATAAAGGCTATTGTGGCCACGGTCACGCTTGCGTATGGTGTGAATTTGCCTTCCTTCCGTGTTGTGATGAGAGATTTGAAAAGGTATCACCCCGGATACGGAGCCATGTTCATTCCAGTTTTAGAGGTTCAGCAGATGCTTGGGCGGTGTGGGAGACCCCAATACGACCCTTTCGGAGAGGGCATAATCCTTGCAAGGGATGAGGAAGAATCCGACGAGATAATTGATCATTACATCAATGGCGAGCCTGAGGACATCAAATCAAAGTTGGTATCTGAATCGGTTCTGAGAATGCACACATTGGCATTGATTGCCAGCGAACTTTGCAAATCGGAAAAAGGTTTGTTTGAATTTTTCTCAAAAACATTTTATGCGTATCAGTATGGCGAGATTGAAAGAATAGAGGACAAGATATTTGAAATTCTGGAAGAGTTAGTCAAATGGAAGTTTGTCGCTAAAGACGATGAGAAGCTACACGCTACGCGAATCGGAAGAAGGGTGTCTGAACTTTACATAGACCCGTTGACTGCTCATATTTTTATTGAAAACCTCAGCAAGGCAGTTAAAATAAAAATCCATCCATTTAGTTTGCTGCATGCAGTTTCCAGCACACTTGAGATGCAGCCCTTGCTCAATGTCAGAGCAGGGGACTTTTCAGAATTGAACGAAGTTATAGCCAAAAGAGAAAGCCTGTTCTTGCAAAGCGCGCCAAAGGAGTGGGATTTGGAATTCGACGAATTTTTGAAAAGCGTGAAGACCGCTCTCATGCTTGAAGCATGGGCAGAAGAGGCGACCGAGGACCAACTCCTAACAAAATTCAAAGTTGCTCCCGGCGAATTCTACGGAAGGAGAAAAATCGTCGATTGGCTCATATATTCTTTGAACGAGCTCGCTTTGCTATTGGGGTACAAAGAAATTTTAAAAGACATAAGGAAGCTGAGAGTCAGAATGGAATACGGAGTGAGAGAGGAGCTCATCCCACTTGTGAGATTGAAGGACATCGGGAGGTTCAGGGCCAGGAAGCTTTATTCTTCAGGGGCAACTTCTCTTCAAAAGCTAAGAGAGATGCCAATTGGAAGTCTGGGCTCGCTTGTCGGGTCAAAAGTTGCATATTCTATAAAGGAGCAGCTAGGCCAAATCTCTAAAAATCCGAAAGACGAGAAGCAGACATACCTTAAAGAATTATAGGAAAACCTCTTATATCAAAAACACCATAACTACACTACGCATTTTAGTAGATTTTAGTATTTAGGTGATTGCCATTCCAGAAAAAGATGAATTAGTAAATGACCTCACGAATATGCTGTACAATTTTTACTTTGAAGAAAAGAGCGAAAATGAAATTGCGCTCAAGCTTACCGGCAAGGAAGTCATATCTATTGTGAAAGACCCTAAGGGGGGTGTGACTTTAAAAGAAGACATCCACCGTATCCTAGGAGAATATTCTACATCTTTAGTGAATGCTGCCTATTCGGCTTTCAACAATCTAGAATCTTACAAAAAAATAAAGGAAATGTTTGTGCATGAAATAGTTGGGTCCACTCCGTATTTGCCATCAGTAGCTTCCGTCTCTTACGGGCTAATAGAATGTAATAGAAAAGGCTGGAGACTTTCTGGGGACATAATCTCTGTTCTGAAAAGATTTCGCTACGACCCAAGGAGCAAATTAAAAAGCCGGGCTTTCCCGCTGATGCAAGTATGCGTTGGGATTGCGGATAACAATATTCAATAAAGCGATTTCTACTCTAAAATATTTTCATATTATTCTTAAAAGCAAAATATAATTATGGCTTTCGCTGTTACACATGTTTTAATTCCAATGATACTAGTCGATCTGGTGAGAGACCACTTTTTCAAGGAAAAAAAGAGATTCCTGCCGAACAAATTTATTTTCTTTGCTGGGATAGCAGGGCTTCTTCCTGATATAGACATCCCAATTTCTTATCTTCTGTTCGGCAACTTAGAGCTCCACAGGACCATCACTCACACGATCTGGTTCCCATTGGCGTTTTTCATTCTGTTCCTCTATTTCTATTTCGCCAATCGGAAGCCGTTTTATTACAAATTCTTTTTGATGCTTCTCATCGGGTTTTCTTTTCACCTGATTCTTGATTATGGTATTATTGGGACTGTAAGTTTGCTTTACCCTTTGACTGAGAACGTTTATGGACTGAACATTTTCCCAATTTCTGAGATGTACCTCACTTACAGTGCTCTTGATGCTATTCTATTGCTTCTCTGGCTGGTCCACGAGGAGTACGAGCACAAGATATCAGACTTCTTTTAGTGAATGGGGTTGCCGAGATTTGAACTCGGGTTTTAGCCTCCCGAAGGCTAAGTCCTTTTGGCTCTTTCATAGACCAAGCTAGACGACAACCCCACAGTTTAATTTTATTAGACATAGGAATTGAACTTTTGCCCATATTTTTTTATCTAATCTCCAAAGTTATCTTGATTTTCATCTTAGGGTCCCTCAACTTCTCTACAAGATCTTGGTTCAATTCATTTGCAGCCTTATCTGCAAGAATGGCCAAAGTTCGACTATCAATAAAATCAGACTTTCTAACAACAATATCCTCAGGATGGCTCATTTTCAAGGCCGGCGATCCGTATGCTACAATTTTATCACTGGCGCCACCTGCCTCTAAAGTTATTTCTATTCTGCTACCTGTTTTGAGCGAATCTCTCAGTTCTTTGTCCAAGTCCTTGCACGCTTTGTCAGCTTTAACCGCAATTATGCAATCAGCATCTTTTTTCATTTCCTTAGATTTTGTTATTTCAAAGGTTGTGGTATGAGTAGCGGTAATGTTTTGATGCCCGTAAGCTGTAATTTCCTCTTTTGTTGGTTTGGCCTCCATCAATAGACTCCATCCCCTCTCGGTCGGCACATAGTATCCACCATCAATGTATTGGACCATGCCTTTCGCTTCCAACGCCTCCAATGTGGTTCTTATCATCTCAGGGGTAATGTCGGGCATCGACCTAGGTTCGCCCCCTTCTTGGTTCTTCCTTATTTTCTCTTCAGCCATCATCACACCTTTCTCGCAAATGTCAGGAAGCCTGTATGCATCAGACCAACAGTCTTCGGCCTTGTAAATTTCTCAACCTGCCACTCCCTCACAATATTCTCAACAGTTTTTATATTAGAAAAGCCTTTCCTTTCCATCTCTTTTACGACCGAAATGACCTGCTCGATATACGGAGAATACACAACCAAATACCCACCCAATCTCAAAACACTGTAAGCATTCCTGACAACCTTTTCAGAATTTTTCATATCCAAGGTCACAAGATCGACATTTTTTTCGTCAATCCCTTTTGTTATGTCCTTTTGCTTCAACCTGACAATCTTTGATAGTCCAGAATTCCTTATATTATCTTTTGCAATCTTCACAAATCTCTTGTCGTTTTCATAAGTCACTATCTTCTTAGGTTTGGCGTAGCTTGCCAGAAAAATTGAAAGAAAGCCAGATCCGGTGCCGGCATCGACTATCAAACTCCCAGACGAGATGCCAGTGTATGCAAGGATCAGAGCGATGTCCTTAGGCATTATTATCTGCGGCAGTCTTTTCAACTTCTTTTCAAGGATGTCGTTTATTGTCGGCTTGACAATTTTGAATTCCTTTCCCAAATGGGTTTTGATTTTGTCTCCGAATTTCTTCTTTTTGAGATTGCCTAAATCAACGATTCCATCTTTAGTGTGGAGCATACCTTTTTTAACTTCGACTACAAAAGAGCTGTCTTTTGACAGCAGCAAAACCAATTCTTTTTCCTTCAAGTTCGCACCATTTAATTATTGCCTTTAGATAAATTTACATTGCCCTTAAAATTCTTATTCTCTCTTTTAGTGGCGGGTGCGTCGCATACAAGCTGTCAAGAGAGCTTTTGTTCGGATCAGTGAAAAACAGATGAGAGACCGCTTCGCTAACATTCAACTTGCCTTGATTTGTCTTCATTATTTTTTCCAATGCGCTTGCCAATCCTTCAGGGTACCTTGTAAGTTCTGCAGACGAAGCGTCAGCTAAAAGTTCTCTTCTTCTGGAAACAGCCGCCTGAACAATCCTCACTATTATAGGAGCAAAAATGGCCAAAACAAAGCCAGCCAATATAATTATCCCAGCCCCCTTCCCCTCATCATCCCTGCTTCGGCTGAATCTCCATGACCTCAGGAACATGTAGCTAACGATTGCAATCAGGCCGACCATCACCGCTACCAAAGTCGCAAATCTTATGTCGTAATTTCTAATATGTGACATTTCATGCCCAATGACTCCAGTCAGCTCATCTCTTTTCATCGCATTCAATAGACCGGTTGTCACCGCTATGGAAGAATTATTCGGATCCTTTCCCGTGGCGAAGGCATTGACCTCGTCGCTTTCTATGACATAGAGTTTCGGTTTTTGTATGCCAGCCGCGATGCTCATCTCTTCGACCACGTTGTTGAGCTGGGCAAATCTCTTGTCATCTTCTTTGATAGGCTTCGCGTTAGTAGCCGCAAGAACAATCCTATCCCCGTAGCTGTATGTTCCATACGTGTAAACTATCACAGATAGAAAAGCGAAAGCAAGAAACAGGAGCGATAGCTCTGGTGCCAACAGTAATCCAATCACATAGATTATTGAAACAAGAAATGAAAAGACAAGTAAAGTAAGCAGTATGGAGTTTCTTTTGTTCTTGGAAATCTGGTCGTAAAAACTGACTTTCTCCATCTAGAATTCCACTTTTACAGGTTTTCTCTCTTCTTCTCCAATCTCGAAATATTCTTTTGGTGTCCTTCCGCCTGCAAACCACTTGCCTGGTATTGTAGTGATCATGTTATCGAACTGCAGCACCGAGTCGTTGTAGAACTGCCTCGCATATGCTACCTTGCTTTCTATGCTCTCCAACTGTTCCTGCAATATTTTGAAATTGTCGCTTGCCTTTAGGTTCGGATAGTTCTCGGCTATGGCAAAGATTGTTTTCAATGCTTTCGTCAATTCACCTTCAGCCTTAGCCTTTTCTTTGAGTGTTTGCGCACCAAGCATCCTCTCCCTTGCATCAGTGACCATCTTTATCGCACCTTTCTCGTGCTTCACGTATCCTTTGACAGTCTCCACAAGGTTTGGAACCAGGTCTGCTCTTTTCTTCAGCTGTACGTCAATCTGCGACCAAGCATTCTCAATCCTGTTTGAAAGTACTGTGATTCTGTTGATGTAGTATACGACTATCAGCGCAATTACAACTACCACAAAGGCGATTGCACCAATTATCAATATCGGTAATACCGTCATATCACCTCGAATGATGTATATTTCTATTTTAATTAATATTTAAATAAGATAGTATGACGAAAGCATTCATAGTCACAACTTTCATTGGCAGTCTTGGTTTGGACGAAGGCAATAAAATAATTTCTTTTAAGCCTTTTCCTAAAAACCCGGAAAGCATTGCAGAGAAATTGAAACTTTCTGAAATTGAGATGATAGATGAAGAGAAGGAGCTCCAAACCGATCTGTGGAAGAAGGGGTTCAAAGAGTTCATATACTCTGTCAGGAAGTATGATGTCAAGCACGCTGAGCCAAACAACAAAGCGGAGCAGTTCATCAAGGAGAATCTAAGGAAGATAGCTATTGAGAAAAAGTTTGTCAAGGACCAGGTAGAGTTCAACCAGCTATTGACAAAGGTAAACATAGAACTTACAAAAGTCAAGATCAAGAGGGCCATAGGAAGAGACGGACTGATAATCCACTTCAATGGCGCAATTGAGGAGCTTGACAAATCAATCAATGTTTTTGTTGAAAGGCTGAGGGAGATTTATGGCATGCACTTCCCTGAGATGGACAGGATAGTGAGCGACCACCACAGGTTTGCAGAGATAGTCGAAAAGTATGGTTCAAGAGAAAAAATCGAGGACCCCGGACTGAAGCAGCTTGCTGAGAAAAGCATGGGTATGGATTTGAATGAAGAAGACATAAAAGGGATACAACTGTATGCTGGGAAGGTTCTCGAGCTTTACACCTTTAGAAAGGAGATAGAAGGACTCCTGGAGAAACTGGTGAAAGAGATTGCCCCTAATTTTACTGAATTGGCAGGTGTCACGCTTTCAGCCAGAGTGATTGCGAAAGCTGGAGGAATAGAAAAACTTGCCAGGATGCCATCAAGCACTATTCAACTGATTGGCGCAGAGAAAGCATTGTTCAGGTTTTTGCGTGGCAGGGGGAAGAGCCCAAGGTTCGGTATTTTATACAACCATCCTCTGATACTGAATGCTCCTGAAAAGCTGAAAGGGAGGGTGGCGCGTGTTCTTGCCTCAAAACTTTCCATAGCTGTTAAGATGGACTTCTATTCCAAGAAATATCAGGCAGACAAGCTGAAGCAGGAGCTGGAGAAAAGAATGAAAGAAATAATGGGGTCAAGATGATGGCATGGCAGTCGAATCAGTGCTGTGCGAGATAATCAAGGGCGGAAAATTACTGCTGCAGAAAAAATCCGAAGGTCTGTTCGGAGAAGGAAGGTGGAACGGGGTCGGAGGGAAACTTCAGCCAAATGAGACTCCTGAGGATGGTGCTGCCAGAGAAGTTTTTGAGGAGACAGGGTTGAAAATATTGAACCCGATCAAAAAAGGAGTTCTACATTTTTACTATGGAACAAGATATCAGGTGAGCTGGGTTGTCCATGTGTTTTCTGCAGATTCTTTTTCTGGGTTGATCACACCGACCAGAGAAGGCGAGCTCCACTGGTTCAAGACAGATGAAATCCCGTACGATGATATGTGGCCAGACGACAAACACTGGCTGCCAATGTTTTTGGACGGCAAAAAGTTTGAAGGCAGATTCTACTTCGATGCGGAGAAGAAAAAAATTCTGGAGTTTAACTTGAGGGAAAAACTGTGAAGATTAAAGAAACCAATTTTGATGGGGTCC
>DATEUU010000017.1:0-3593 GCA_035283025.1 archaeon
ACCCTCTCATTCTTTCTTTCATAATCCACAGCAATAGACATCCCTATTTTTTCAATCTCTTCACCTGCCTGCCGCGCCGCCAACTCGCCTGCCTGATATTTCTGTTTTAACCATTTTCGTCCAAAACCAGTTTTTAGTTCCTTTTCACGTTTAACTGCTTCCTCTCGAGAATTGAATATCTCCCAATGAATAATCTCCAGTGGTTTTCTGGAAGCAGTCCATGAAACTTCTCCTTTTTGATGTTGTTTGTACCTTTGCTTAATGTTTTCTGTTTGACCGATATAAAATGACCCATCTACGCATTTTAAAACATAAACAAAGAATCTATCAGGGCGCGGCGCAGGCAGGTCCCTCACAATATCAGGTGAGACAGATACCGTTTGAGGAATGACTTTCACGGCTGCGATAATCTTTGGCTCAGTAGGGTAAAGATGCACTTCTGCCTCTATTTCTTTTTCAAGACGCTTTTTCTTACGCTCTAAATCTTCCTTCTTTCTTACTTCATTCTGAATGATAAGCTCCGGTATGTTTTCACCTTTCATTCTTCTTGTTTCATAATCAGAAATCTTGGCATCTGATTCAAGAATCATGGATTCGAGTGAACGAATCCCATATTTCTTTTTTATCTCAGCATCTTTTTTGCGTCTTTGTAAGAGTTCTATCTTGTAATTCTCAATCCCCTGGGCTATGACAAAAGATACGATTGCATCTTTATCTGTGGAAACATCCGATGGTGTTTGAGTTGTTCCTGGTTTCAAGTCCCATAAAATAGCGGGGTTGAGGAAGGATAAATTATCCTTAGAATCCTGAAAGACAGCAAAGAGCCTCTTGCCAGCAGGGTCATTTTTCCCATCTCTTATCTCTCCCTCCAGAAACCAGATAATACCATCTCGTTTTCCTTCAGGGTCAACAAATGTAGCACCTTGGTTGGCTATCTCTGCATATTTGCTAAAGATTTGTTCAACGACCCCCTCTAAGAGCGGATGTCCCATTGCCACAAATTCAGCCTGGCTCTTGAATGCCCTGTCTTTATCAAAAGATACTTTTGCATATTCTCTCTGGATTTCACCAAATTTTATCTTGAATTGATGGGGTTGATTGCGTATATCAAAAGGAACAGATGCAATATGCCAGATACCTTCTTCTTTTTCTTCCATCTTGATATTAAGTTCCTCGGAGGCTCTCTTGAAAAACTCCTCAATATACTCTGGGACGAGCCTGTTTTCCTTTGCCTTTCTCTGTTCTCCCAGGATTCTGGTCAAATCAATGTGTCTTGTAGCGAGTGCCTCAAGGCTTGCCTCTCGTACTTTTTTAATAGCTGTCTCATCAGGAATTCTTTCAAAATCTTTAAGAATATCTTCCATTGTTCTTCTGTTGGCAATGGCATCAACAATAAGGTCTTTTAAACTCTTTCCCAGAAGGACTTCGCCAATAACATCAAAGACCCTGTCAGAACCGAGATGTTCTCGAATCTGACGGAGTTTTTCAAACAGCCTCTCCAGGATTCGACCTTCTCTTGTATCTACTGCCACAAGGTTATATATGTGAACCTCATGCTGCTGACCATAGCGGTGAACTCTCCCCATCCTTTGCTCCAAGCGGTTTGGATTCCAGGGTATGTCATAGTTGACCATAATCCAGCAGAATTGAAGGTTGATGCCTTCTCCGCCGGCCTCAGTAGATACCATTATCTGGGCCTGGTTCCTGAAGTCATGCTCGGCCCTAATCCTCTGGTCGAGGTTCATCCCGCCATGGATGTATGTTACTGAGTAGCCCCACTTCTTGAGTTTTTCAATCAGATACTCAAGGGTATCTCTTGATTCGGTAAAGATGAGTAGTTTTGTTTTTGTTTGCCGGAGGTTTTCAGCATCCATTACCTTTTTTAGTTCTGTGAGTTTTGTTTCAACTTCTTTCTTTTCTACTTCCTTGGAAATAGCAACAAGTTCCTCAAGTTTCCCGATCTCTTCTTTCAGTTCCTCAAGGGTTTCCGCTGAGGTAAGCCTTTCCAGCAATTCTTCCTCTTTCTTCCATCTCTCCGTTTCTTCTAAATCCTCAAGATACTCCTCCTCATATCCGATATCTTGGATAATCTGTCCTTTGCTATAAAGTTCCTTCAGCCGTTCATATCTGCGTTCAAGGGATTTTCGTATGGCTCTACCACTGGAAGCAAGACGGCGTTGCAAAATGGTAAGGGCGAATGTAACATTCCGCTTCTCTTTTTTGAGTGCCTTATTAAAGTGCTTTTCAACATATTCAGTCACTGCGTTGTAAAGTTTCTTCTCGTCTTCTGACAGGTAATATTTAATTGTCTCGACTTCTCTGGGAGGGAATATTGGAACGCCATCGAAATCCTTCAAATCCTCCTTGAGCCTCCTAAGAAAGAGTGGATTATCCTTGTTCTGAATGGACTCTGAGAGCATTGCCGTATCTGCAAAGAATCCAGGCTCCAAGAGGTCGAGTAAGAGGCGGAAGTTCTCAGGGTCTCCCCGATGCGGTGTTGCTGTGAGGAAAAGAAGATAGCTCGTCAGAGGAGAAAAAATTTCACCAAAGGAATATCTCTGGGTCTTGTTAATCTTTTCGCCATATTTGTATGCGGACATCTTATGAGCCTCATCCACGATGCACAAGTCCCATTTAGAGTCCTTGAGGGCGAATGTCACATCATCTTGCTTGGCAAAATCCATTGAGATGATAACCTGGTTAGTTTCAGCAAAGACATTCTGACCCCATGCTGCACTCATAACGGCTCTATCCAGGATTTTAAAGTTCTCTTGAAACTTTTCTTTTAGCTCCCTGAGCCACTGGTCTTTCAGATGTCCAGGCACAACAATAAGAGTTCTTTCCACAAGACCACGATACTTCAGTTCCTTGAGAAGAAGCCCTGCCATGATGGTTTTCCCTGCACCTGGGTCATCCGCAAGCAGAAAGCGAATGCTTGGATTTGCCATGATGTAGTGATAGACAGCCTCAATCTGATGGGGCAGAGGGGCAATCTGAGATATGTTTACTGCATAGAGTGGGTCAAATTGGAACGCATTTCTTATACGATGGGATTCCAAAAAAAGGAATAACGATTCTCCGTCTCCAGTGAATTGAAACGGCTTTTCACTTATAATTTCGATAGATTTTATGTCAGTGAGTGAGAGAATAGGATTATAAAACCGTTGCGTTTCAATACCTACAGCCTCGATTCTAATCTGGTTGTCCCCGATCTGTCTGACAGATATAACTCGGACTTTTTCAGGCCAGAATGGGCCTCGGAGAATGTTTTCAGGTTGGATTTGAACCATTAAATACCCCTTCCCTTAATGGTACTATAATACTCTAAAAGATACGTGAAGTGCTTACAGGGTTATTGATAGATGACACGAGCAGACCTGTAAGGCATTAGTCATCCCATTTAATCCTGCATATCGCTTTAGACTCCATTGTCAAATTTGACTGTCAGACATAAGGATTTTTACGTTTACCCTCACTAATATTATCTTTTTATTACAGTTAGAGATTAAAAAAGTGATGAAAGCATGGGTCGGAATTTAAGGGATTTAGGGGCGTTTTTGTCTTTAGGGAAGTAATGAATAGGAATGAAGATA
>DATEUU010000018.1:0-4871 GCA_035283025.1 archaeon
CAAATCTTTCAGGCACTCCAGACATGCCATGGATTGCAACTTTTTTCCCGTCTTTCTCGAAGACTATCGCATTCTGATGGAGATGGATGAGAATTCCCGCATTCTCCAAGGCCTCTATGGTGTTTATTTCCCCTCTGCCTCTTCTCTCATGGGTCCCGTGGATGGCTACCACCGGGATGTGTCTTAGAGTCCTTTGGGAAATTTCCTTCAGCTCTTTCGTGCAGGAAACCAGGCTGACTCCTTTGCTTTCCTTCAGCAAAGGCTTCACAAGAACTTTTATCGCCCTGGCCCAGGTACTTGTCTTCGGAAGTCTTGAATCGAACATGTCCCCTGCGATCAAAATCAAGTCCGAGTCCAGGGCCTTTTCCATGGCTTCCTCTGCATTATCAAAACTATCGTTCTCTAGCTCGGAATTGTATGCATGGCCGAAATGGAAGTCAGATAATATAGCTATTTTCATCTACTAAACTATAGAGACTTAAATTTATTTAAATTGTTCATTAAACTCAAATTATATAGGCGAGAAGATGGCAGAGCAAGAAGGGATAACAGTTAAGAAATCCGAGAATTTCTCTGAATGGTACACCCAAGTGGTGCAGAAGGCAGAGCTGGCAGACATGCGGTACAATGTCAAGGGTTTCCTTGTCCACATGCCCTGGTCCGTGAGGATCATGAAACTTATGTACAAATATTTGGAAGATGAATTGGAAAAAAATGGCCACGAGCCGATTTGGTTCCCTGCCGTAATCCCTGAATCATTTTTGAAAAAGGAGAGGGAGCATGCGGAGTTCTCCGCAGAGGTTTTCTGGATAACCGAAGGCGGAAGCAAATATGAAAAGCTGGAAGAAAGATTAGCTCTTAGGCCGACTTCAGAAACTGCCATGTATACTATGTTCTCAATCTGGCTTAGGAGCTGGAGGGACTTGCCATTGAAGACTTACCAGAATTGCCAAGTATGGAGATATGAAAGTTTTACCAGACCGTTCCTGAGGGGCAGGGAGTTCTACTGGATAGAATGTCATGATGTTTTTGCGACGAAGGAAGAAGCTGAAAAGCAGGTTGAAGAGGACATGAACACCACTGAGAATACCCTTCACAAGAAATATGCAATCCCTTTCCTTTTTTTCAGAAGGCCTGAGCACGACAAGTTCAAGGGTGCCGTATATACTTTTGCCGCAGACACTGTGATGCCGGACGGTAAAGCAATACAGCTGCCTTCGACCCATTTTCTCGGGCAGAATTTCTCCAAAGTCTTCAATATAAAATTTGTTGACAAGGACAAGACAGAAAAATATGCATGGCAGACTTGCTATGGCCCAGCTGTCTGGAGGATTCTCGGGGCTCTGGCAGCCATTCATGGTGACGACCAAGGATTGGTCTTGCCGCCGGCTGTAGCTCCCCTGAAGGCCGTGATAGTTCCTATTTTCACAAAGAAGGATGAGGACAAGGTCATGGAAGAGGCTTTGAAGATCAAAAATCTTTTATCGAAGAGCTGCATAGACGTAAAGCTTGACAGCAGGAAAGAATTGACGCCTGGTTGGAAGTACAATTACTGGGAAATGAAGGGAGTGCCGATAAGGATAGAGATCGGACCTAGGGACATAAGTAAAAAGCAGGTCGTCCTGGTGAGAAGGGACAACAATGAAAAGATCGCTGTCAAGGAAGAAAAAATAGTTGAGACGGTGAAAAAAACGCTTGATGACATCCAAGAGAAATTGATAAAAAAGGCGGACGGAAATTTCAAAAATATGATCAATGATGCCGAAGATTTTGACAAATTGAAAAATATCTTGGAGAAGAAGGGGGGCTTTGTCAGGGCAAACTGGTGCGGAAGCGTCGAATGCGCTGACAATATAAAAGAGAAGACCGGCGGAGGGACAATAAAAGGCACATTGTTCAACAAGAATGAAAAGGTTTTTGGGAATTGCGTCTATTGCGGGAAGAAGGCAGAAAAAGTAGTTTACTTTGCCAAGTCGTATTGAATCCTATTTTTTCATTTCCATCAGTTTTACTTCTATCTCTGTCAGTTCTTTTATCAGGTCGGGGTACATTCTTTTCAAGTCCGCTTCTGAAAGCTCCCTTTTGAGATACCTCTCCTTCAGTCTTTCCATTATGGCCCTGATTTCTTCTTGCCTCTTATTGAGAGAGCTCACCTCGTTCACTCTTTGCAAATACAGAGCAGTAAAACTTGTAAAAGTCATCAAAGCGCCAATCAGGATGAAGAAGTATGATGGGATAAATGTGGATACTTCTGAAAGCCTTTCAGAGAAGACAGTCACTTCCAGGGCATAGGGGAGGCCGAATAAAAGAACTCCCAGGCTCAGGGACACCCATGGCAGAGTTATTTTTTTGTTCGGATGAGTTGATCTGCCCAAATAAATTAACATGGCGGAAATGAAAACGAAAGAGGAGAATGTCAGCACATCGAAAATTACAATTGCATATTGGGGTAGATATAGGGCCATTAATTAATAATTGGATGTCGGAGCAATAAAAGTTAAATAAAAATCTTAATGAAAATCCTCTGCCACAACATCTCTGTATTAGTAAGCGGAATTTTCGAGCTCAATATTGATTTAGATTTTAAAAATAACAATTAATTATGGTGAAAAAATGAAAATCGATATGCCATTTTATCCGAATACAAAAGACGATACACATTGCTACCAAGCATGCATGAAAATGATACTCAAGAAAATATTTCCAAAAAGAAATTTTAGTTATAAGAAATTGGAAAAACTCTTTAACAAACCGAAAGGCAAATACTCCTGGGTACCATCAGCCGTGTTTAACCTGAATAAAATGGGTCTAAAAGCAAAGTTAATTACTACATTTGATTATAGAAAATTTGCTAGAAATGGTTATGTGTATCTCCGTTCCCATTACCCCAAAGAATTGGCAGATGTCCTTATTAAAATGAGTGATATAGAATCAGAAATGAAAAATGCAAAGCGAATGCTGAAATACAACTTATATGAAAAAAGAAAGACATCAATGAAAGGCATCGATAGGTTGTTCAAAGAAGGATGGTTAATCATACCACATGTGAATTATCATACGTTATCCAATAAAAAAGGTTACGCGGGACATGCGGTTTTAATCATTGGAATAACAAGGGCTTATGTGCATCTGCATGACCCAGGACTTCCTCCAAGACCGAACAGAAAAGTTAGTAAGAAGACATTCCTGAAGGCATTAAGATTCCCAAAAAATGAGAGTCATGTTTTAATTATTAAGGAACAGTGCTGTTAATTATTGGGCAAAGCTCCACCAACCAAAAGTTATTTAAATTAGGTGTCATAATTAATTTTATCTGGTCCTGGTGAAAAACTTGGTAGAATTTGATGAAAAACAGATAAGAAAAACAGGAACGACAACCTTAGGTATGATTTGCAAAGATGGTGTAATCCTGGCTGCAGAGAAAAAATCGACCATGGGATACTTGATTGCTAGCAAGGAAAGCAGCAAAATACTCCCAATAGAAGACCACATTGCTATAACAATTGCCGGTGCTTCTGGCGATGCTCAGGCTCTAGTTAGAATCATGAAGGCTGAGAGCAAACTTTTCAGCATGCAGAACCAAAGGAAGATCACCGTCAAGGCTGCGTCGGCTCTATTAGCCAACATATTGCAATCCGGAAGATGGACATACATGCCTTACATGGTCCAACTAATCATTGCTGGTTATGACGATTCGGGCCCTGGAATTTATACTCTTGATGCGATTGGCAGCTCTGAAGAGGAGAGAAGATTTTTTTCAACTGGCTCCGGTTCGCCAATGGCTCTAGGTGTGCTTGAAGACAGATACAAGGAAGGGATGTCCATGGAAGAGGGAGCGAAGCTGGCAGTATCCGCAATCAAATCTGCAATAGAAAGGGACATAGCATCTGGTGGCAAATCGATAGACATATTGGTAATCACAAAAGATGGATGTAAATTTTTACCAAAAGAAAAGATATAGAACTTTTCGAATCAACTGAGATTCTGTGATTAATATGGAAATTCTGGAAAAAGTAAAGAATAGTTTACCAAGCTCAGCGGTAAGCAGAGTAGAGCTGGAAGGCTCAGAGGTAATAGTATACACCAAAGACAGAGAATTCTTCCTATCTTATGACGAGGCTGTCAGGAAGATAGTCGAGGAGCTCAAGAAGAGGATTGAGATAAGGCCTGAGGCTGGAATTTGCACCGATGCCGAATTTGCAAAGCAGAAAATAATGGAGATCGTTCCGGCAGATGCAAAAATCAAGGACATCTATTTTGAAAATGAAAGAAGCTTGGTTATAATTGCAGCTGAAAAACCTGGCCTGGTCATTGGCAAGGGTGGGTAAACTTTCAGGAAAATCAAGTCCGAGACATTCTGGGTGCCAAGGATAGAAAGGGTTCCTTCAATCAAATCTGATGTGATAGAAGGTATAAGAAAAGTCCTGCACACCGAGTCCAAATTCAGGAAAGAGTTCTTGAACAGAGTCGGGGAAAGCATCTTTACTGAAAGGAAAACAAACAGGGACTGGATACGTATAATAGCCTTAGGCGGTTTTAGGGAAGTCGGAAGATCCTGCTTCCTTGTCGAGACACCGAAATCAAAAGTTCTTGTGGACTGCGGCGTGAATGTCGGAGGAACAAACAGCGGAGTTTATCCTTATTTGAATGCAAGCGAATTCGATTACAATCAACTGGATGCGATAATCGCTTCCCATGCCCACTTGGACCACTTGGGTTTCATACCTGCAATCTTTGAACATGGATATGACGGTCCATTGTATGTCACCACACCGACAGTGGATTTGGCAGTTTTGCTCTGGCTGGATTTCATTGATGTCATGCAAAGGAGCGGAGCGAGCCCGCTGTTCACTTCATCGGGAGTCAAGGAT
>DATEUU010000019.1:0-2851 GCA_035283025.1 archaeon
CTTCCCTACCCAATACGAGCCATTCGGCCTTGTCATCCTAGAAGCAATGGCCTCTGGCCTACCAGTTGTCACAACTAAACTAGCCGGAGCAGCAGAACTGATTGAAGACGGAAAAGACGGATTATTGCTGGATAACCCAAAAAGCTCAGATGAAATAGCAAGAAAACTTAATTATCTCATTGAAAATGATGCAATGCGTAGGAAAGTAGGTAAGAATGCAAGAAAAAAAGCTGAAAAATACACATGGAAGAAGACAGCAGATGAGATGCTGAAAGTTTTCGAGGAATCGATCAAATGAAAAAGAAAGGTCAGTCCAATAAAGTTAGGTTTTATGAAAAAATCGATGTAGTAAGTCTGTCTAAATATGAGCAGGAAAGGATTAACAAGATGTTGGGATTTGTAAGAGGTTTGAAAATCAAGAGTTTATTGGATTTGGGTTGCATCACTTCCATAACAGAACTATTTGTTGAAGAATTAGGGTGCTTTGGATTAGGAATAAATCTTAACAAAACAGTAATCAAGGCCCGCTCCGATAGAAGCATCAGATTTATTGTAGGAGATGCAGAAAATTTAAAACTGAACAAAAAATTTGATTTAATCATCTGTGGAGAATTACTAGAGCATATGTTCAATATCGACGAATTCATAGAAAAAATAAAAGTCATGATGAATGAAAACTCCTACTTGCTACTTACAACCCCAAATTTAGCTTCCCTTTTTAACAGGGTTTCAATTCTCTTGGGGTTTCAGCCCTATTCAATCAATCCATCAAGGAAAATACAATTCAACCCATTTATCAAGTACGATTTTTTCAACGGCCATGTGAGTGCCATGACGTATTATGCTTTAGTGAAGTTTCTTAGAAAGAACGGATTCAAAATTCTTAAGATAGGAGGCTATCATGTCGGGCACGAGGGGGAAAATAGGTTGAGATCAATTTTAAGGCACATAATGAGTATGAAAAGCTCTTTTGCGGAGGGAGTGGTAGTTTTAGCTAGAAAGATATAAGAAAGCAGAAAATGAGGTATTTTACCATGAAAGTCCTGATGTTAAACCCACCATATTTTGAAAATTACTCAAGGCAGAGCAGATCGCCATGCGTAACCAAGAGTGGTACAATCTACTATCCATATTTTTTGGCATACGCTACAGGGGTACTGGAAAAACACGGATTCCGTGTTGAATTAATAGATGCCGTTGCGAAAAAGTGGTCTCCTGAAGAGACAGTTGAATTTGCAAGGCAGCTTAATCCCAATCTAGTAGTAGTCGATACAAGCACCCCAAGCATATTCAATGACGTTGAGGTGGCTTCTAAAATAAAAACTGCGGTTGAAAGTGCTCACATATGCCTGGTCGGCACTCACCCTTCAGTCCTGCCAGAGGAAACTTTGAAAATTTCAGAAAAGATAGACTCTGTGTGCAGAGGCGAATACGACTACACAGTTTTAGAATTGGCAAAAAAAATAGAGTCAGGCGGCGACCTGAGAACTGTAAACGGCATAAGTTTCAGATTCGGCCAAAAAATTATTCATAACAAGTCTAGGCCATTAATACAAAATTTAGACGAGTTGCCATTCGTCTCAAAAGTCTATAAAGAGCATCTGAACATCAACGATTATTTTTATGCGTCTCTAATGCACCCAGAAGTAACTTTATTGACTGCAAGAGGATGCCCGTATAATTGCGCTTTTTGCAACTCGCCGTTCAAATCATCCTACAGGGCGAGGTCTCCTGAAAATGTTGTCGAAGAGTTAGAATTCATACAAAAGGAGATGCCAGAAGTAAAAGAAATAATGGTGGAAGATGACACATTCCCCGTATCCAAAGAGCGAACGATAGAATTGTGCAATCTGATGGTGAAAAGAGGCATAAAGCTGAAATGGTCCTGCAATACCAGAGTGAACACCGATTTCGAGACTCTAGGAGCGATGAAAAAGGCTGGCTGCAGATTGATGTGCGTAGGTTTCGAGACGCCTGTCCAAGAGGTTTTGGATGGTGTCCACAAAAGAACAAATAGGGAAATTCAGGTTGAGTTTATTGAGAATGCAAGAAAAGCTGGTATTCTTGTTCATGGTTGTTTTATACTAGGTTTGCCTGGTGATACTAAAGAAACCATATCGGAAACAATAGAGTTTGCCAAGGAGCTCAACCCTGATACAATACAGATTTATCCTATGATGGTGTATCCTGGTACAGAAGCATATGAGTGGGCAAAGCAAAACAAATTTTTAATCACAGAGGATTATTCTAAGTGGCTTACTCCAGAAGGTCTGCACAATACAGTCATCAGTAGGCCAGACCTTACAAGCCAAGAACTGGTTCAGATTTGCGATGAGGGGAGGAAATCATTCTACCTAAGATCAGGCTATATTCTTTCTAAAATAAAACAAATTATTACCCACCCGAGCGAGGGGAAAAGAATTTTAAAAGCTGGAAAAGTGTTCTTCAAATTTCTAACTAAAAAGTCTGTGCCAGAGGAATTCAACTCCGAACATTGAGGTAAAATAATGATTTCAGTAATTGTGCCTGCATACAATTCCGAGAAAACAATAGATTCGTGCATAAAATCTCTTTTGAATCAGTCTTTCCCCAAAAAGCAATATGAAATTATCATAGTTGATGACGGTTCATCCGATAAGACTGCTGAAGTGGCCTCAAAATACTGCGTGAGACTTTTCAAAAGACCTCACAAAGGTCCGGCCGCCGCCAGAAATTTTGGAGCTAAGCATGCAAGAGGCAACATTCTTCTGTTCACTGATTCTGATTGTGTGCCTGACAAGAGATGGATTAAGTTAATGACAGAGCCTTTCAAAGACGAGCAGATAGTAGGCGTTTCTGGTGCATACAGAAC
>DATEUU010000020.1:0-6837 GCA_035283025.1 archaeon
CTGGCAGCTTGAGCTGCATGCAAAGGCAGGCGGAGCAGAACTAATCGCAATGCATGAGAAAGACAGGTTCTGGAATAAGGAAGAAGCCGACAAATCGTTGAAAGATTGCAATGGGAAAGACGCAAAAGTAAAGGATATCAAGACGAAGAAATACAAACAGAAGCCGCCGTTCCCTTTCAACACAACTGATTTGCAATCAGAAGCCTATTCCCAGTTCAAATTTGCCCCTGCTCAAACTATGAGGATTGCTGAAGGTCTGTACCAGATGGGAGCCATAAGCTATCCGAGATCTTCTTCTCAGAAGTTGCCCCCGAGTGTGAACTATGGGAAAATACTGAAGGCATTGGCCTCGATATCGCAGTATAAAAAATTTGCAGAAGCTATTTTGGCAAAGGGGACATTCGCCCCTAATGAAGGGTCAAAAGTTGACCCTGCGCACCCTTCAGTCTATGCCACTCAGGAGCCTCCTGACCTGAAAAAGCTGAATGCGCAGCAGAAGAAAATATACGACCTCATAGCAAGGCGCACATTAGCGACGTTTGGGGAAGAATCGCTGAGAGAAAGCATGAATATAATCCTTGCGATTGGCGATAACAATTTTGTTGCTGTAGGTAAAAGGACCATAGAGCCGGGATGGACTTCAATCTATTCTCACTACCTGGCATTCGAAGAGCAGTTGCTGCCCAAATTGGATATTGACCAGACTTTGAAAGTTTTGAAAATAGATATGCTTTCGAAAGAAACCCAGCCTCCAGGGAGGTACAGCCAAGGCTCTATAGTCAAGGAGATGGAAGAAAGAAATCTTGGGACTAGGGCAACGAGGGCAGAGATTCTTCAGACCTTATATGACAGAAAATACATTGTTGGCAAGAGCATACAAGTCACAAAACTTGGGGAGGCCGTAGCAAAGGCTTTGAAAGAATATTGCCCAAGGATCGTCAGCGAAGAATTGACCAAGCACTTTGAGAAAGAGATGGACCTAGTCTTCAACGGCAAGAAGAAAAGGGAGAAAATAGTCCAGGAAGCAGAGAGAGTATTGACGATCGTTCTAAAAGATTTCAAAAAGAATGAAAAGGAGATTGGGAAAAAACTTTTGGAAGCAGTCATCACCTCAAGGAAGGAGGAGAATAGATTGGGCGTGTGCCCTAACTGCAAGACAGGGGAACTAAGGATTATATTTTCCAGATTCACAAAGAAAAGATTTGTTGGTTGCTCAAGCTATTTTAGATGCGCAAAATGCGGGTTTACGAGAAATGCTTGCAAATGCAAATGTGAGATTTGCGGGCAGCCTAAAGGAAAGTGCAAATGCAACTGGAAGGAAAAGAAATGGTACCCAACATGCCAGACAGGATTCCCCCTGCCTGCAATCGGTGTCATAACTCCCTTGAACAAGCCGTGTGAGATTTGTGGTTTGCCAATGATCCAGGTCTGGAGAAAGGGAAAGAGGCCTTTCAGGATGTGCATCAACCACCTCTGCAAGTCCAAGGAAGACTGGGGCAAGAACAAGGAAAAGGCAAAAGTTAAAGCTGCTAAACAAGGCAAGGAAAGAGAAGCCCAGACTAAATAAGTTGATTTTCCGGAATCCTAGGAAATCTTGGTTTCCTTCTGATTGAATATCCCATTTCTAACAGTTTCTCCAGCTCAGATAGTGGATATTCTTGCAAATACTTACATTCTCCCCTCCTATCATTGCAGGAGCGACACTTTTCTTCCAGCTTTCTTGACTCCAAAATCTCTTTATGATGAGGGCACGCAAGGAAGTACCTTATCACATTGATCTCTTTGGCTGGGTAGCTAGAAGAAATACTAATCACAGTTTGGACTATTTCCTCCTGACTCATAAAATCAGCCATCAAATTAAATTAAACTAATCAAGAATTTAAATTTCCTTTTTTCAATTTAAATTCAAAAAACGAAATAATGATTATGCCAAGGAAAGCTAAAGGCATGGACACACTTTACTTCATAGTTAGATCGTGGCTGATGGGTCTCATAAACAGTGTTATGCTGCTTTCAATAGTCTATGCTCTGGGGTCGATAAACACGATACAAACATTCATCATAGGAATTTTTCTCTTCATCATAACTTTGTTCATCACCAGATTTTTCCAGAAACAAATAAATAAGACAACATACGTAGTGTTAAGATATCTGGACAAGTGGAAATGGCTGAAGAACTTCATCTTGAAATACCTCTAATTATCTTATTAAGTTCTTTCATGTCACCAATCATTGCGTTCCTCATCTTTGTGAATCTCATCGCAGCAGAAGGGTGGAATGTCGGAAAATAGGTTGCACCATCTCTTTCGATTATTTTACCATGCACTTTCGAAACAAATATTTTTTCATTCGGAATCAAAGCTTTCAGAGCGACATTGCCCAACGGCACAATCATCTTGGGCCTGATGATTTTAATTTGCTTGATCAAATGAATCCTTCCGTGAGCGATTTCTTCGTCGGTGGGCGCTCTCCTCCCCGGAAAATATTTCACGGGTGACGTAATGTAAACTTCTTTCCTATTGATTCCTATGGAATCTAGCATCTTGGTTAGAAATTTCCCAGCTCTCCCAACAAAAGGCCTTCCTGTTTTTGATTCCTCGATTCCAGGGGCTTCACCGACAAACATAACCTTTGCGTCAGGATTCCCCTCTCCTGGAACTGGCAAGCCTGACTTATTTTTTTTGCATTCCCTGCATCTTGATATCTCGCCTGCAACTTTTTTCAGTTCCTTCAGCTTATCCATAATTCTATTTATCCAATGTAGCTGATATTAGAATCGTCGAACCCTTGGACCAGTTCTATTCTGAAATCCGATTGGGGCTGCCAACCTACCTGAGGAAGCGTCATGCTTGGGAAATACCTTGAAAAATTTTCCGACATTTTAGTTACAATATGCTCCTCACCAAACATCCTTCTGCTTACGAAATAGGTCAGCATTTCTGTATATTTCTCGTCAAGTATTCCGATTGAATGGAGGTATTCATGAAGCAAGACGTGGAAGCAGTATGGCTTTACCAGTTTTGGCCGGGCTTCTTCAAGGACTCTCAAAGGAGTCTTGTTCATTACAATTATGTTTGAGCCGACAGGATAGAATGCCCCCACGAACCAGCCGGCATTCATGCCCAAATCGGTCATGCCAAGCATCAGCCCCGACCTTTCTTTTCCAATGGTCTCCTTCACTCCTTCCTTGGCTAACTGGAACATCTCAGGCAAAGATTCGCATGAATTGAATTTCTTAATAAAGCTTGCCATAAAATATCTTCAATAATATTGGCGGCGATATATTTAAATATTTAGGGTGTAAATAAATTAAAATATGCCAAGAGAAGAGAAGAAGGCAGTTTTGATATGCTTCTCAGTAAACTCTAGAAGATTCGAGAGCCATTATGAGAGGAACAAATTTTTCCGTGGTCTGTATGGATGGAAACAGATGATCAGGAAAGAAATCCATGTCAGCGGCTCGAAACCTAAAAAAGAAGAGAAGTTTTACACTTACAGAAGAGAAGGCCTGCTTGATGAAATCCCACACAAAAAGGTCGACCAGAGCTCTTTCATAGTTCCTGAAGACGGGTTTGAGAGGATAGCCGATTTCATGAACGACTGGCACAATAAAGTTATTTGGAAAACTTTCAAAGTATTATTAGATGAAGACTTTGATGAATTCTTCGAAGAAGAATTGGAGGAGGAAGAAGAATGACTGAAGATAAGGATTTTAGAATTAAAGTCGGGGAATTGACCGCTAGAGAGGAAGCTGGAAGAGGAATCGTAAGGTTTGATTCTAACATAATGCAGAAGATTGGAGTGAAGGAAGGAGATGTTGTTGAGATTGAAGGAAATAAGAAGACCGCTGCCATAGCTGTTCGTGCTTATCCTGCCGATGTTGGCTTAAACATTGTTAGAATGGACGGGATTACAAGAAGGAATGCAAACTCTGGAGTCGGGGAATATGTCAAGATAAGGAAGGCTGACATCAAAGAAGCAAGAAAGGTAATAATTGCTCCGGCTGAACAAGGGATGAGTATTTTTATGCGCCCTGAGCTTTTCAAGCAAAACATTTTCATGAGGCCGGTCGTCAAAGGAGATATAATCATTCCTTCTCCTGCTGTAAGGAGAAGATCAAAAAGCGAAAGAGAGCCTAGTTCGTTTGAAAGCTTTTTAGGAATGAATCTTGAAGAAATTTTTTCTGACTTCGGAGAAGTTGAAGTTTTCACACCTTTTCCAAGCGAAACAAGGTTTGTTGTTACAAACACAGAACCGGGAGGGGTGGTTAGAATTGGAGAGATGACTGAATTAGAGATTTTACCAGAATTACCTGAAACTATGAAAATAGAAGAGAGGGCAATACCGCTCGTCACCTACGAAGATGTCGGTGGGATAAGAGAGATTGTCGGTAAGGTCAGGGAAATGATAGAACTTCCGTTGAGACATCCTGAATTGTTTGAAAAATTAGGGATAGACGCGCCGAAAGGTGTCCTACTGTACGGACCACCAGGCACTGGGAAAACTTTGCTGGCGAAGGCTGTGGCGAACGAGAGTGGGGCTAATTTCATTTCTATTTCAGGTCCAGAGGTGATGAGCAAGTGGTATGGCGAGAGCGAAAAGAGAGTAAGAGATATTTTTGAAGATGCAGAAAAAAGTGCCCCTTCAATAATTTTCATTGACGAGATAGATGCGATAGCGCCGAAAAGGGAGGAAGTTTCAGGGGAAGTTGAAAGAAGAGTCGTTTCGCAATTGCTGACCCTGATGGACGGCTTGAAGAAAAGAGGAAAGGTTGTTGTCATTGCAGCAACAAACAGAGTAAATGCTGTTGATCCTGCTTTGAGAAGAGCCGGACGCTTTGACAGGGAAATAGAATTCCCAGTTCCTGACAGGGACGGTAGACTGGAAATTTTAAAAATTCACGGGAGGAACATGCCATTGGACAAGGATGTCGATTTGAACTGGCTCTCTGACGTTACTTACGGATATGTTGGGGCTGATATTTCAGGATTGTGCAAGGAAGCTGCTATGTCTGCCTTGCGTAGGGTTTTGCCAGAGATAAAATGGAGGGAAGAAACAGAACTTCCCAGAGAAATCATAGAAAAATTAATTGTCAAGAAAGAAGATTTTGAGAATGCGTTGAAGATGGTGGAACCTTCTGCCATGAGAGAAGTTCTTGTGGAGATTCCAAATGTTAAATGGGGCGACATCGGTGGATTGGATGAAGTGAAACAGAGCCTTAAAGAAATTGTTGAATGGCCTTTGAAAAACCCTGATAGTTTTGAAAGGGTTGGCATACAACCGCCAAAAGGGATTTTGCTGTACGGTCCTCCAGGCTGCGGGAAAACTTTGCTGGCGAAGGCTGTGGCGAACGAGAGTGGGGCTAATTTCATTTCTATAAAAGGCCCTGAGCTTTTGAGCAAATGGTTCGGAGAATCTGAACAGAGGATTCGAGAATTGTTCAGAAGAGCGAAGCAAGTGGCACCTTCTATAATTTTATTTGACGAGATCGATGCTTTAGCGCCAAAGAGGGGGATGAGCATGCATGAGGGGAGCGAGAGGATTGTCTCCCAGCTGTTGACAGAGATGTCAGGATTAGAAGAGATGAAAGGGGTTGTTGTGATAGCAACTACAAACAGGCCTGATTTGGTCGATTCGGCAATGCTAAGGCCTGGTAGAATAGACAGATTCGTAATGGTACCGGCGCCGGACGAAAAATCCAGACTGGAAATTTTCAAAGTCCATACTAAAAATATGCCTTTGAAGGATGTAGATCTGAAGGATCTTACGAGAAAGACTGAAGGATTTTCGGGAGCAGACATCGAAGGCCTCTGCAGGGAAGCAGGCATGAATGCTCTGAGAGAAAACATGAAAGCAAAGGAAGTCAGGAAGAAGCATTTTGACGAGGCTCTGAAGAATTTAACACCGAGTATGACAAAGGATGTTGAAGAGTATTACAGGAAATTCGTTGAGAGGCAGAGAAAGATTAAAAAGGTTGATGAAGAAAAACCTGAGATGAGCTACATAGGATAAACATCTTATTGCTAGAAAACAAATGATAATTATGATAGTTAGAGACGTCATGGTCAGAGAAGTCGTTGCAACCAATCCGGACACTTCTATAAAAAAGGCTGCAGAGATAATGATGCAGCATCACATAGGAAGCTTGATCGTTCTGGAAAATGAAAAAATTTCAGGGATCATAACCGAGACTAACATCATGCATGCTGTTGCAGAGGAGAAAAATCCTGATGCGACTGCTGTTTCAGACGTGATGTCGAAAGATGTGATAACTGTAGAACCTGACAAGAGGATAGAGGATGCGGTCGAATTGATGCTGAAATACAAAATAAAAAAACTGCCAGTTGTTGACGATGAGAAATTGATTGGGGTCATTACCGCAAGCGACATCATTGTTGTCGAACCTAAACTGATAGAAGCCGTGGCTAGCTTGGTTTCTATTAAAATACCTGGGTATCAGGGTGGTTGAGATTAAGGCAAAGTGTTCGTGCCCAAAGCATGGTAGGCTTGGGTTTGAAGAGATTGTGATCAAAAATGGGTCTCCTCTCTGCGCCAAGTGCCATACTGTTCTGGAGTTTTGCACTGTCAAGCCGAGATTTGACGTGAACGGCGGGACGAAGAAATCTAAAAAATGATTTTGAATCTTTGGATTCAGATTAAGACTTCCCCATCTTCTAACACAATTTCCCCATTGTAAACCACATATTCAACTCTACCTGGGAAATCTATTCCAACATAAGGGGAGGCACCCTTCGAGTACAAACTTTCTGAACTTATTTTCTCTGATCTGTGAATATTCAATACAGTGATATCAGCTTTGTTTCCAACTTTTATTTC
>DATEUU010000021.1:0-3469 GCA_035283025.1 archaeon
AAAACCAATAAAGTCGCAATTCCCATGAATAATCCATGCCTACGGAAATTCTGCTTTCTGGCAAACAAAAAACCCATGATGAGAATCAAATAAGCGATTGTCTGAATCAGTATGTCTATGGTTGCAATTGTATAAATGTCAACCCCCAGGTAAGCTGCCATATTTATTATTAGAGAGACTTATAAATTGAAAACATGAAGAAAACGCCAGTTAGATGGAAATGCGGCAACTGCAGCTCTATATATGACAATGAAAGCCAGGAAGGGTGCCCGATGTGCGGCTCGAGCAGGCAATCAAAAGTTGAAGGAGAAATTAGTGAGATAGAAGAAATCCTAAATCCAAAAGCCAATCAAAAATACATATCAAGATACAAAAAGGGAAGACCTGTTTTAAAAAGAAAAAAATGATATAAATATTGGAGGTTGGACATGTTTGAAGTTAAACCATTGCCATTTTCGCCCGATTCCCTGGAAGGTATATCAGAGCAGCAGATTAAGTTCCATCACGATGTCCATTATGCAGCATACGTAAACAACAGGAACAAAATTGAAGCTCAGCTGGAAGAGATGAGGAAGAAGGGAGAGTTTGGAGATCTGAGAGGTCTGAAGCTGAGCGAAAGCCACAATGCAAGCGGCATGATGTTGCATGAAGCATATTTCGACTGCATGGGAGGAAAGGGCGGAGAAGCTATTGGAGAATTGGCTGAGAAAATAAAGCAAGACTTTGGATCATTCGAGAATTGGAAGAAAGAAGTTTTGTCAATTGCTGTCAGTGCGAGAGGATGGGTGCTGCTGTGCTTTGATCCGAGCGACGGCAATCTGCACAATTATTCGGTGGATTATCATGACATCGGTGCAGTATGGGGTTCGACCCCGGTGCTTGCTTTGGATCTGTGGGAGCATGCATATTATCTTGACCAAGGTCCAAACAAGGCAAAGTATATAGAAGCATTCTTCAGAAACCTGAACTGGGAAAGGATAAATCAAAAATTCAAAGAAGTGTCTTCCAAATTTTAAATGTTTGAGGTATGAAAATGACGTTGACAGAAGAAAAAATAAAGCATGATGAATTTGGGCCTGAAAAAATTCTAGAGATTTATGACCCAAAAGTTGGGTTGCATGGTATCCTAGTGATTGATAACACTTCACTCGGGCCGGGGAAAGGTGGCATTAGGATGACCCCAACAGTTTCTGCGGAAGAAGTTTTCCGGCTGGCAAGGACGATGACATGGAAAAACTCTTTGGCAGGCCTACCTTTTGGCGGCGCAAAATCTGGGATAATCTTTGATCCGAAAATACACTCGATAGAAGATAAGAAGAAAATAATGACAGCTTTTGGGAAGGCTTTGAGACTGATCGCACCGAAAATCTATATCGCCGCTCCTGACGTGAACACAGGGGAGCAGGAGATGAGATGGTTTGTTGAAGGAAACGGCTCTCCGAAATCAGCAACAGGGAAGCCGTCTGATTTGGGTGGCTTGCCTCATGAACTGGGATCGACTGGGATTGGTGTTGCCAGATCAACTTTAGTGGCTTGCAAGTATGCTAAGATTGAAATCAATAAAGCCAAAGTTGCGATAGAAGGATTTGGGAATGTTGCCACGTTTGCATTTAAAGCTCTTGCTGAGGCTGGCGCAAAAATTGTGGCTGTGAGCGACAGCAAAGGATGCATTTACAACCCGGATGGTCTCGATTTCACAGAACTGATGAGAGTCAAAAAAGAAACAAGGAGCGTAATAAACTACAAACCTGGAACAGTTTTGAGGGACGATGAGCTTTTTGGAGTGGAAGCAGACATCTTGATACCCGCTGCTCTGGCCGATTCAATAAACATGCAAAATTACGACAATATCAAGGCAAAGATGATAGTTGAAGGCGCAAACATACCAACCACACCTGAGGTCGAAGAGCTGCTGCACAAAAAGGGAATTTTAGTTGTCCCGGATTTTGTTGCAAATGCTGGTGGAGTTATCTCCTCTTATGCAGAATACAGAGGATTTGACACCGAGAAGATGTTCAAGCTGGTAGAGAAAAAGGTAAGCAAGAATACAAAGCTAGTTTTGGCCAGAGCAAAGAAGGAGAAAATCAAGCCAAGGGATGCTGGAATGGAAATTGCAAAAGAGAGGATAAGAAAAGCAATGGAGTCCAAATGAAGTCAAGAAAGCCTATTTTTGTCATCCATCGCCATGAATCCAAGAGATTGCACTGGGACTTGAGGCTAGAGATTGACGGTGTTTTAAGGAGTTGGGCTGTCCCGAAGGAACCGCCGAAAACCCCAAATCTGAAAAGATTGGCAATCCAGGTCGAAGACCATGCAATCGAATATGCTGGCTTTAAAGGAAAGATACCAGAAGGACAGTATGGCGCAGGCACCGTAGAAATTTGGGACAAAGGAACCTTTTCTCCAGAAAAAATTTCAGATGATAAGATTAAATTTGAACTTAAAGGGAAGAAGCTCAAAGGAAATTATGTTTTGATAAGACTTAAAAAAAGCAAGAACTGGCTGTTCTTTAAGTGGAAAGGCTGATGTTATCCGAAAACAAGCCTTAGCTCAATTTATTTAAGATTCAGTCTTCAAGGTTTAATTATGTCCAGGGTGTTGGAGGAGCTAAAAGGTAAGCACGTCGTTGTGAGCTACAGAAAGGACTATAACAAAATCGAGGAGAGGATAGGGGACCTTGCAGAAATAGATGAGGAATTCATCAAATTAGAGACATTGAGTTTGGATAACGGAAGCCCAGAAACACTTCTTATTCACAGGAACACCCTAGTGTCGATAGAGCTGTGCGAGAAGACAGGACATGACTTTGACACAGATCTAGGTGTGGGGGACTACTGAAAGGGAGATCATATGAGAATAAAATTTCTGTATATAGAAGATTGCTCAGGATGGAGAAAAGGGTTAAGCGCACTGAAGGAGGCACTGAGAGAGCTGAAAGTCGTTGGGAAAATACAATTGGTCAAAATTAAAAACATTTCAGATGCAAAAAAGCACGATTTCTTGGGATCCCCGACAATAAGGATCAATGAGGCCGAGGTCGGGAGAGAGGCGTGGAAAATCAAGAAAAGCGGGACAGAGTTGAGAGAACTGAAGCCAAGGGCATCCCGCAGAGTCTATCTTTTCAATGGCAAGGTCTACGGATATCCACCGAAGGCTATGATAAAGGATTTCTTCAAAACCTATGTTGTGTGGAAGGAGACTGACAGGGCAAGCGATAACGAAGGGATTAAGCTGAAATAAAGCTTAAAAGCTAGTCTTACAATCTTGTTTTTGGTATGAACGGTAAAATGATAGTGTTCGAAGGAATTACCGGCTCTGGCAAAAAAACCCACATAGGGCTCGTCAGAGACAAGCTTATAGACCTGGGGAAAGAGGTTGCTGTTTTAAGTTTCCCTGATTATGAGGCCGAGATTGCCAGGCTGACAAAAAGGTCAGAGTTGGACTCTTACACCATTTCTCTTCTATTCGC
>DATEUU010000022.1:0-4045 GCA_035283025.1 archaeon
TGGGAATAAACCAAAAGCAGCTGATAATTCTGGGGATGCTTGTCGGGACAGATTACAATGAGGGAATTAAAGGGGTCGGACCGAAGACTGGGCTGAAAATTGTAAAAGAGCACAAAACTTTGGGGGAAGTATTGAAAAAAGTTGAATGGAAAAGCGAAGTGGACGCGAGTGAGGTATTCGACTTCTTTTTGAAACCTCCAGTAACAGACGGATATGACATGGAATGGAAAGAGCCAGACAGGGAAAAGCTGATAGAATTTATGGTGGAAGGGCATGATTTTTCTAGGGAAAGGGTGGAGAAGATGATTGAAAAACTGCAGCAAAGTTCAAAGGCAGGCAAACAGTCCAGTCTGAAAGGATGGTTTGAGAAATAATTAAATAAAGATAAATTGAAAAGATTTCAATTGATTTTTATGGATATAGAGGAAATCATTAACATTGCAAAAAAAAGAGGGTTCATCTTTCCCAGTTCCGAAATTTACGGAGGACTTGCAGGTTTTTTCGACTACGGGCATTACGGGTTTCTGATGAAAAGGAATGTTGAGGATTCTTGGATCAAATTCTTTGTAACATGCCGCGATGACGTGGTTTTGATTGACGGTGCAATAATAACTCACCCCTCGGTTTGGAAAGCAAGCGGGCATGAGACATCTTTCAACGATCCTTTGGTGGAATGCAAGAAATGCCACAAGAGATTCAGGGCGGATGCCTTGGTTGAAAGCAAACTGAACATCTCAGTCGACGGTTTGAGTCAAGATCATATACAGGATTTGATGGTCAAGCACAATATCGTCTGTCCTGAGTGCAAAGGCGAACTCACTTTGATTAAGATGTTTAATCTCATGTTCAAGACCCATGTCGGTTCAACAGAGGACGAGACTTCACTAGCGTATCTGAGACCTGAAACAGCTCAATTGATTTTTACAGATTTCAAGCACATGTCCTCAGTTTCCAGGAAGAAGTTGCCTTTTGGTATCGCACAAATAGGAAAGGCCTTCAGGAATGAGATTGCGCCCAGAAATTTTGTTTTTAGGTGTAGGGAATTCAGCCAGATGGAGCTGGAGTATTTCATCCATCCGAAATCCATCCATAAATGCCCTTATCTGAAAAAGGAACATCTCGATTATGAAGTTGCTGCCCTGACAGAAGAGATGCAGAACAAGAAGCAGAACCACCAGAAGATGAAGATTGGCGAACTGGTCAAAAATAAAACCATTAAAACCGAGTGGCATGCATATTGGATTGTTGAATCCATGGAATGGATGGAGAGTATTGGGATAAGGAAGGAGAACATGAGAATCAGGCAGCACACCAAGACCGAGCTTTCCCACTATGCCCTCGAGACTTGGGACATCGAATACAATTATCCTTGGGGATGGAAAGAGCTTCTCGGCCTGGCAAACAGGACAGATTTTGATTTGAAACAGCATATGAAATTCAGCAAGGAAGATTTAACGTATTTTGATCAGGAGTCGAAAGAAAAAGTGATTCCTTATGTAATAGAGCCATCATTCGGCCTGGAGAGAACCATCCTGACCCTGTTGATTGATGCTTATACTGAAAAGAAGGAGAAAGATGAGACTAAAGTTGTTTTGAAATTGAAACCAAAAATCGCGCCTGTTTTATTTGGCGTTTTCCCGCTGATGAAGAAAGACGGGCTGGACGAAAAAGCAAAAGAGATTTTTAACAGTTTGAAGCAGTGCTTCGTCTGCGAGTATGATGATAGCGGTTCGATAGGGAAGAGGTATGCTAGGAGCGACGAGGCTGGGTTTCCATTCGCTGTCACTGTAGACTACCAGACTCTTCAGGACCAGACTGTTACCTTGAGGGATCGGGATACAACAAAGCAAACAAGAGTTAAAATCGAAGATTTAGGTAGAGTAGTGAATCAGCTGTTAAACGAAGATATCAAACTGTTTTAAGCGGATTTTCCTCTGTAGATCTTTGCAAAACTTGGTGTTAACACAAGATAGTCTTCATCCACACCAACTATATCGCCATTCGATGCCAAGGCTGTTTTTCTTAATTTGTCAACGCATCTTTTCAATTCGGTTATATCCTTCTGTCTCATGTCTTTAATCTTGAGAAAAACAACATTTCCGCTTCTTACCAGTCCCTGAATCCTTTCTATGTCAGCAAACTCTCTTAGCGTGTCAATTTTTACATTGACTCTGTTTTCCTCGACAATTGGCTGGACCTCTATAAACTCTTCTTCAGGCTCTTTTGCCGCCACAGGTCTCAATTTGTCGATTTTTTCAGCAATTTTTTTAACATCCATAACTAATGCCTAAAATAAGTTTTATTTTTCAAACTTAAATATCTAATTCCCTTCTTTCCTCTTCCAGTATGCTCACAGCGTTCCATATCTGAGTCCTAGTGTACATGGGCATGTTGGGATCGTTTATTATCTCGTCCAATATGTGAATGGCAGTACTGATCTTCACTTCAGGGGAATCTGCCCCATTCAAAATTGTCTTTGAGTCTTCTGCGGCCTTCCTTATGTTCTTTGGGACAGTCCTGTCGTTTATAATTCTGTCTAACAATTCTAGTGCATTTTTCATATCTGGCATGAGTATCACTTTATCACTTCTTTTAGTTTTGTCTGCAAATCTGTTAATCTTTCATTGACCCTGCTCTCGGTTTTTTCCAAGCTCTGTATTCTTATATCAACATTCTCCTTCATTTCACTTAATTCTTTCTTCAATTCTTCGACAGGCTTTGAGACCATTATCTGCCCAGTTATCTTGTAAGCAGTTGTTTGTTTTGCCTTGTCCAGTTCTTCCAGCGCCCTTTCAACTTCCAGGAGTTGCAGTTTCAAACTTTCCTTTTGAATCAATATGTTTTGCATTTGCTGCTGGTAATTTTGGAATTGCACAATCAAGTTTTCTGTTTCTTTGCTGAATTCATCTGCCATAAAAATCACTAATGCTTAAATAGTAAAAGCAAAGAATTAAAGCTTTTATCTGATCTTCTCATCTTATTTTTTCTGCTTCCAATAGCATGGAAACCAGTGATATGTAAGAATTGATTATTGCCTTTAGATGGCTGAGCTTCTTGCTCTTGACTTCGATTTCCAAAAAATCTTTTTCTGCATTTATTGTTGTCTTCACATTTTCAGAATTCTCTGCATCCGGCTCAAGGCTTCTCTTGATTGATTCAGGATTTTCACATTCAAACTTCAAATTTGCTTCGAACATATGGATTAACTATTCTATCTGGCTTGGACTCTTTTTATCGATTCCGGCCTGAGCTTGATAAAAATTCTATACCCGCAATACGGACATCGGATCTTTTCATCAACTTTTGCCACCACTCTTTTGCATTTAACACATTTGTACACATCATCACTCCTTTTTTGGACAATAAGACAAACCTGCAAATTTGGCTCCACACTTCTTGCACTTCCATATCCCGGAGGCAACCCTCTTGACATAAGGCAGGCTGCACTTCGGGCAGATATGCCTCTTCTTTTCAACAGTCTCTATTTTTGAGACGGCCGCCCTTATAGTCCAGCCGTATCTTACCCCAAATCTTCCTGCAGGTCCTGCTTTCCCTTTTTTCCCCATAAAATCACTTTAATATTTTAAATTCCTTCTTTGCAGTTAAACTATCTAATATCATTTTAAGTTCACGGTCTGAAATCTCTCTTTTTATTTTCCCCTCTTGGAATAACTGTACCAAATATAACTCCAACTGGGCTGCAAGGTCCGGCTTTACTAGCCTTATCCTGCCCAACCTTTCGATTGCTTCTTTGGTCAATATTTTTTTCATTATGAGTTTCTTCAGTTCGTCTATCTTCTTCATTTCATCCAAGTTTATTTCCTGCTCGTTCAACCCTTGCTCACCTCATAAGCAACCCTGTCCATAAGCTTTTGGCCTTTGCTCGTGATCTTCCTTCCTTTTGCGACCTTCTCTATAAAACCTGCCTTTTCCAACTGCTGGAGAATCTTTCTTATTATATTGCCTGAAGCTCTCCTGAAGTGAGCGGGCTTGTATCCTCTTTCCTTTCTACCGCCATAATAGGATCTCAGACTGGACACTCCCA
>DATEUU010000023.1:0-3121 GCA_035283025.1 archaeon
CGCCGATAATTGCAGTCAGGGACGAGGATCAAGTTGATGATGCGAAAAGCAAGGTCCAGGAAGAGATCGAGGGAGTGGAATTCACAAAACAGATTGATGGTGTTGTGCTGAAGGCTGATACTCTGGGCAGCTTGGAAGCCATGATCAAACTGGCTACAGAAGAGAGCATACCTATAAGAAAGGCTGAGGTCGGTCATGTAACAAAGCATGACATCACAGAAGTCCAGAACGTTTCTGAGGACGTGAGGAGGGTGATACTCGCGTTCAATGTGAAAATTTTGGAGGAAGCGGATAGTATGGCGAGGGATCTTAAGATCAGGATCTTCAGCAGCAATATAATTTACCGGCTGATGGACGACTACAAGAAATGGTGCTATGATGCTAAGGAAAGAGAGGCAGAAGAGCAATTGGAAAAAGTCACGAGGCCTGTGAAGATAAAAATCATCCCCGGATTCACGTTCAGGGTTTGCAAGCCATGCATATTTGGAGTCGAGGTTCTCGGTGGAGTGCTGAAACCCGGATCTCTGCTGAAAAAGGAAGATGGGAAAATGATTGACAAGGTGAAGGAAATCCAGAAAGAGGGGGAGAAGATTGAGGAGGCGAAGAAGGGGGACATGGTTGCGGTGAGCATGGAAGGACCTACCATGGGTAGGACCATGCAAGAAGGTGATATACTCGTCTCTCATTTGACTGATGATGATGTGAGAATCCTGGAGAAGTTCAACGACAGGCTGAGCGAAGATGAAAAATCGCTTCTTTTGGAAATAAGATATAAATATTGAAAAATAATTATGATTAGGTGGAATTTTGAAAAGGATATTAATTCTATTGGCGGCATTCTTAGTGATAAGCATAGTTAGTGTTTCTGTTATGGCATTGCAAAATGCGGTGAAGATAAAAACTATAGGAGCCCTTGGAAGAGGGTTGGCAATTTCGCCATCAGACCCGAAAGATTTCAAAGTATTAAAAGTTGGGGTTGCAAAAGTCTCGGTGAACCAGACGGGGAATGTGACCGAGCTTGCGGTAGGAATCCTTCATCTGGATAATGAGACTTACAGAATCAAGGATGTTGCGATTGGGAATGGAACTATCTCTGGCAATATATACAGGAATGATACCCAGGTCGGATCCTTCAATGCAGAATCCGTGATAAAGGGCAGCTCGGAGATTTGGGTCGGAACCCTTACTTTGAACGGAGAGACTTGGAACATATATGTCCTTGGTGCACCCAGGCTGTTCAAAATCGAGGAGATGGCTGAAAAAATCTCAGATTACTGTGAGGACAATCCTGACAAGTGCACAGATGTGGCGAAAGGCATTGGCTCTGCATATTGCGAGAAGACTCCGGAAGACCCTTCATGCAGGGAAAAAATAAGGAACTGGTGCCAAGAGCACTCGACGGATCAGAGATGCTTATCTTTGTTGAGGAATTTCTGCAAATTCAATATAGAAGATGGAAGATGTAGGGAAGTAATGAAAGATTATTGCGTCAACAATACTGATGATGAAAAATGTAAGTTTTTTGAACTGGCGGTCACAGAGGAATATTGCTTGAAGCATCCTCTTGACAGAAAATGCTTGGAACTGGCGAGGGAAAGATTGGTTGAGTACTGTTTAAACCATCCCAATGAACAGAAGTGCGTGAGACTGCAGAATGCGACAGATTTTATAGGCAGAGTAAGAACTGCAATGACCTGCAGGATGAACTCGACGAGTGAGGATTGTAGCGACTTCTGCGAAAGCCACCCTATAGCATGCAGAAATCCTCTAAGTTCGGCGGTTGAGTGATAGAATGAACAAATTGATTGGAATCGGCATTGCCGCTACTGTGCTAATCATAGTGATAGCAGCACTCGCTCTCTTAACATTCAATCCCTTTCAAACACCTCCAGAAAATCCTCCTGGATCAGCAGAGGACCTTGCATATGGTGCAGTGGAGCAAGAACTCGACCAGGCTATTTCAAACATTACCGAGCAGGATATAGAAGACGCGCTTCTAGATTAGTCTCTTATTCTTTAAAATTTTCATGATTCCCAAATAAGTGCCATCCAGCATGTAGACCTTGGAATTGTCCAGATTAAAAACTTTGTTGGCGAGCAGTGGACCTATCAAATCTTTTTCAGCCGTGGAGTTAAGGGCAACCCCTCCAAGCAACCTGTTGAAGACTGGCAAAATTATCGCCTCCAGCTTTCCGCATTTTTTAATTTTGTATTTCTTCTTGACCAGCTCTTTATCCAGATTGCTCTTGACCCAGACCTGTTCCATTGCCCTGTAGCCAAACTTGTCTCTGAACTCGATTGCAGGATGGATGTGGGACATGAAAAGATAATCGCATTCTATCAATTCTTTTGAGGGCCATGCATGACCGTGGAAGAATCCGTACTTCCCGATTCTGAAACCTCTTGAAGAGTATAACTTGACTTCCTTTGGCAGGATTTCCTCCAGATAGGTGTCATGATTCCCCTTGCAGCAGATCACCTGGACTTTCTCGATCAGGCTGTTAAATAGTTTTGGAATTTCCTTCTCTTCCCTGTGGCTTATCCCTGGGACTTCGTGCTTTATGTCGCCAAGTATGATCAGGGTCTTTGCTTTTGTCAATTTGATTAAATGGTCGATAGTCTTCCTGAATTTTTCAGCCTGGGGGGAGATTATGATGCCGTTTTTGTACAGCTCGTGCTCCAGCCCGAGATGGAGGTCTGCTATGACCAGGGCTTTCAAATTTGAGATGAAAAGCGCTGGGTAATCCGTAAGGAATTTTATCGGCATACTTAATTCACTTGTAAGAAACTTTCTTAAAGCTTTTTATTTGCCAATGGAAATTAAAATACAGCCAATGGCAAAGCATTTTAAAACAGAAATAGATTAAATTATTAGTGCTGCTTATGGATTTCAGGCATTATAACAGACATCATGGAAATATTCTAAATTTCTACAAGGCAGAGATAGAAAGAGTTCTCAAGGAGTTAAAGCCGACCAACATAAGGCTTGCCGTAATCGGATTTCTGGTCGCAATGGGTGGCATCTCCCCAGTGATTATAACCATGGCGAACTCCTTCATTCTGGACCATGCCCCATCGCTATGGCATTACGCGCTATTCTTCTTCTGCTTCATATTCTTTT
>DATEUU010000024.1:0-10404 GCA_035283025.1 archaeon
GCTAACTCCTGACACCTCGCCAGAAACGTAAGGGTGCTGGGCGTATTCGATTTTGTGGGTGCCTTTCATCTTGCTTATTACTTCCTTTCCAACCTGTAAGCCAAATTGCTCCAGCCTTTTTTCAGTCAGGGATGAGGGAAACAGAATGAATACATCAAATTCCATCTTGCCCGGGAGCCATGTGTCCCTTGTGAGGCTGCCTGCAAGGATTGCCTTTGCCTGGAATTTTTTGGCTTCCTTTTGGGCTATTCCCAATGCCCTCTTTGCAATTTCGGTCAGCTTCTTTTTTTCTTCAGGCTTTGGCCTGATGTAGCTGAGAACTTCTTTGAGCACTTTCTGATAATTGCCAGCCATAATTATTCTTTGTAGATTTTTCTATAAAGGTTTAAATGCCACGAAAAGCAAGCCATATCATAAAGATTGTCGGATTTGGCAAATTGTGTGCTTTGCTTATAAAGATTTCGCTACTACAGAATAGTAAAACTTATATATAAGTCACTACCTAATAGGGACTATGAACTACAGAAGATTGGAACAAGCAAGATTCTTTGAAGAACAGCTATTCGAAGCTAGAAATGCCCTATTCGTCGCTAACAGTGTCAAAAGGATAAAATTCTTGCAGAACAGAATCAAGTTCCTACAAGGCAAAATAAACGAAGTAGACAGATAAAAGCAGATGCCAAGACAGTAGCAGCAATAGTGCATTCGCCTAACAGAGGCATAGCAACAATTATTTGGCAGCAGGAAAAGCTAACCTCTAGAAGCAGAGCATTCTGCGATTACATTCTCCTTGTTTTTAAAGATCGAACTTGCATTAATCCCAGAGTCTTTCAATTCCTTTTCAAATTCTTCCAAGGTGAACATATGGAAAAACCTCTTATACTCTCTTCCATGGTATGTCCATTTCTTGTAGGTATCACCGAACTCGAACTTCTTTTCTGAAATATTGGAAAAGATGTCTGCAAGGAATCTTGGGAAGTATCTTCTATAGACTGACAGAAGAATTCTGCCATTGTCTTTTGATGTTCTTCTTATCTCATTCAGTGAAGATGACCTCAGCGATCTAGTTGGCAAATGATGCAATACACGCGTGCAAAGGACGTAGTCAAAACTCTTATCTTCAAAGGGTAGGTTGTTTATATCTGCAATAACAAATCTTGCTTGCAGCTTCTTTTCAAGAAGAAACTCCTTCGCTTTCTCAATCATGTTCTTTGAAAAATCCAAGGCTATGCATGGAAATTTTCTTTCTAAAAATGGAACCAAATTCCTACAATTGCTGCATCCTATGTCAAGAACCAATCCTTTCTTCCTGATTGAATTGCAGAATTCTGTGACTTCCTCCAAAGGTTTTGCTTTTAGATGAACCCATACATCCGCAATGGTGTTGTATACAGATTTTAGGTTTTGCTTTTCATCTAATGGATTCTCCATATATAGAAATTATATTACAAATACAAATTAGGATTACATTCAAAGGAATATATACTTTTCTTTTCTAGGTTACTATAGATTCAATCACAGAAATGTTTATATGCCGACCGAGAACTATATTGGTGTGGGTCTTGTTTAACCAAAAAACAATCTCGGAAACTATTTCTCCTGTTGTTTTCCATCTGGAAAAATTAAAACAAAAAAATAGGATCGAATTACTGAAAACTCCTGAAATTCAAGCTCTGGCGAAGATAGAATCTTCATTGCTTAAAGGAACGAGGAAATACTGTGAAGAGAACAGGTTCACCGAGATAGTAGTTCCTCACATGACCAAGGCTACTGGCGCTTGTGAAAATATTGCGACGATGTTTGAAATCAATTATTTTGGTCAAAAAGGGTATATGAGTCAGACTGGTCAACTCTACCTAGAAATTCTAACTCCTTTACTGAAAAAAGTCTGGTGCATAATCCATAGCTTCAGGGCAGAACCTGATATTGACGATAGGCATTTGACCGAATTCCCTCTTATAGAAATTGAGTTTGAGGGAGACATTAAACAACTAATGAATCATGCACAAAATCTGATATACTCTATGGTAAGGCAGGTAATGATTGAAAGAAAAGAAGAGACTGAGCTCTTTGGAATTAGTAGAAAATATCTGAAGAAATTCAAGCCACCGTACAAAAGTATAACTTATACTTGGGCAATAGACCATCTTGGAAACGGATTCAAGTTGAATTGGGGGGATGATATTAAAAACAAACATGAAAAATATTTGTCAGCTCTAATGGGGATGGAACCTTTCTTTTTAACACATTGGCCAAAAGCAATTAAATTCTTCAACATGAAGGAAAATGATGAAAATCCGAATATTGTTAACAGTTGTGATTTGATTCTGCCGTTCAGCGGTGAAGCAGTTGGTGGGGCTGAAAGAGAGTTTAGATACGAAAAACTGAAGGAAAGATTGGAGCAATCTACAATGCTCAAGATGCTCATAGCAAATGGAGGAAACATAAAAGATTTTGAATGGTATCTGAACTTTTACAAGGAAAGAGGTGTTGGGTTGCATTCTGGTTGTGGTGTTGGATTCAATAGAGTTACGCAATCTGTTCTTGGAATAAATGACATAAGAGCATCCACAGTGTTTCCAATGAACAGAGAAATGATAATGTAATAAATTGGTGAGGGCTTGGACCTTGATCGAAAGTGTTTGGGCATCGCAATTCTGGATATTGGTTTAAATCAAAAATCTTCTTTCACTGGAAATGATACAACCGACGCCGGATTGTATCTTGTGTCTAGTCGCAATAGTAACATTCCCAGAATAGGCTATGCCGCGAGCATTTACAGTCGTGGTTATGGGAATGGTGGAAAAATTGGAATACTACTCAAAAGATATGAAATCGATAAAAAATTTGACGAGCTGATAGTTGTAGAGAGGTATTTTATTGATGTAAACGAAGAACTGACTCAAGAAGATATAGATAATGGGAAGATTGAGAAAATAATTAAAACTCATGAACTTGTACCACTAGAGCAAATTGGAAAATATGAAATGTATCAGAATTCATACGAATTTGAAAATTCCAAATATGATCATTTGAATAATAAATCATGTCATGCCATAGACCTTATTGGAGAAATTCCGAGACGTGGTGAAGTTGTTAAAAATGATGATAGTTCTCCCCTATCTAAACTCTTGTTTTACTTGAAGGGGAGATTGAATAGATACGTAAAAATAAGGATATTGCCAGGGCAGCTGATGAAGGCCTATCCTTATATGGAAATGTCTTCCAAAAAATGTGAGACAAAAGATTTTTGCAGGTTTTGTTGGCTATTGACGCCAGGAATGGAGAAGGTAGACTACATAAAAGATTATATGGGAAAAAATGGGATTGGAGAAGTTGAATATGCTTTTCCTCCACCTTTTGGATCTCTCAGATTAGACATTAAAATTAAAAAATCTTGGCTGAAAAAACACCGTAAATTGGATAGCCCGAACAGTTCTAATTAACAGTTATCAAATTTTTAATAAACAAAAGTATAGCCCCGAGCAGATTCGAACTGCTGTCCCGAGCTCCAGAGGCTCGTATCCTTGGCCGCTAGACGACGGGGCTATTTACCTATATACAAATAATTTGAAAAGATATAAAACTAAATATTGCTTAGTGATATTATGAGAATTTTACAGTTGCATGCTGATTTCATTGAATACGAACCTGTGAAGAAAGAGATAAGGCAGGCGGAGGAGGCCGAGAAGAAGAAGTACAAGCTGGAAGAAATAGTTGTTTTGTTCACGGCGGTTGAAGAAAATGATAATGAGGGTAGTGCTAAGAAAGCTATAAGCGAAGTGAAAGAATTTCTTCAAAATTTGAAAGTCAACAGGATTTTGATATATCCTTATGCCCATTTGAGTAGCAATCTTGCCAAGCCGGATGTTGCACTGAAAATTGTAAAAGAGATGGAAAATTGTGCAAAGATCCTTGAGATTGAAACCTATAGAGCTCCGTTTGGTTGGACGAAAAGATTTTCTATATCTATAAAAGGCCATCCTCTAGCTGAACAATCAAGAGAAATTTTGCCTTCTGGAAAAAGTGGGAAAAAAGAAGAAGTGGCAAAGCCATCGATAAAGAAGGAATATTTGATTCTAGATAAAGACGGGAAAACATATTCGCCGAAAGATTACAAATTCAAAAAGGGTGAAGAAGATTTCAAGTTTCTGGTTGAAAAGGAAGCTTTGGGGATTGAATCGAAAGGTGGAAAAGAGCCAGAATATATAAAGCACTGCAAAAAATTTGGAATTGAACTTGAGCCTATGTCAGATGTTGGGCACATGAGATACAACCCGATAGGCGATTTAATCTATAAATTAGTTGCCGAACACTCGCAAAAAGCAGCCACATCAATAGGAATTCCTGTCTATGTAGTCCATGGAACAAACATGTTTAATTTAGATTTCCAACCTGTCAGAGAGCATGCGCAGTTGTTTGGCGATAGATTGTACACGGTTGAGGTTGAGAACAAAAAATTCATAATGAGATATGCTGCTTGCCATCAACAATTTGCTATGATTAAAGACTGGCAAATAAGTTACAAGCACATGCCTTTTGGCGCTTTTGAAATTGCCGACAGCTATCGCTTAGAGCAATCAGGAGAAGCATTGTTCCTATTCAGGCTAAGAAGGTTCGACATGCCTGACTTGCACGTATTTTGCGGTGACATTGAAGAATCGAAGAAATGGTTCTTTGTATTGCATGAAAGAATTTATGACGAGATTAAAGATTTGAAAAGGGATTATGTCTCTTTATACAACCTAACATCAAAGGAATTCTTTGAAAAGAACAAAGAATGGTTCATGAAACTTGTGAAGTTCGAGGGGAAGCCTGTGCTGCTCTGCTTCTATCCACAGGGAATTAACTATTACTGGGTCTTGAATATCGAGTACCACATAATAGATGAGATGAAAAGGCCGAGAGAAATAGCGACGGTTCAAATCGATGTAGGAAATTCAAAGAGGTTTGGCATCAAATTTGCTGACAAAAACGGGAAAGAAGTCAATCCTTTGATATTGCACTCAGCTATAATCGGCGGAATTGAAAGATACTTGTACACCATTTTTGATACTGCCTTGAAAATGAAAAATCCTGCGTTGCCATTGTGGCTCACCCCAACTCAAGTAAGGATTGTTCCTATTTCTGACAAATTCAACGAAGATGCTGACAGGATTGCTAAAGAAATTGAAAAATCTCAAATAAGAGTTGATATAGATGACAGAAGAGAAACTGTTGATAAGAAGATAAGAGATGCAGAGGTTGAATGGGCTCCATTTAGTGTTGTCATAGGCCCGAAGGAAATTGAGTCAAAAAAATTGGCAGTGAGAATTAGAGAGACAGGAAAGGTTGAACAAATGAAAGTTGAAGAATTGGTTGAAAGAATCAGAAAAGAAATAGAAAATAAACCATTCAGACAATTGCCTTTACCAAAGTTGCTCTCTAGAAGACCAATTTTCTCTAGCTGACTGGCTTAGAATGTCCCCAAATCATTTTGAACAAAGGCTCTAAAACATTTCCTGCTGCGTATTCGCTTTTGCTCCAAAGAACCATGTCCTGCGTGGAATGAACTTTTGAATCTGTAAGGCCAAAGACCATCTGCTTGCCGTCAACAACAAAAAATCTTCCCTGCAAAGGAATTTCTTTTTCATCAACAGCCCTAATCTCTGCCATGCTCCCCAACGACTTGATCGCGTCTGCGCATTTTTCAATGCTGTTGGTGGCAATTTTTATTTCCACTCCTCTTTCCTTCGCCTTCTTCAAAACGTCCAGATGATTAACAAGAAGTTCGTTTATGCCTTCAGCCGTTGTCATAATTTCAATCCTCTGCGTCGCGTTCTTAAACATTGATTCCGTTTGCTGAGAAACGGAGTATTTGCCTTTCAATGCACCTGTCATATCTTCAGGTGAAACGAGCTTCAACCCCTGCTGGAATATCTCATTCAGTTCCCTCATAATTGGTGAATCCTTCAATTCGTCGATCCTTTCGTGCATTCTCAGAACTTCTTCTTCCAATTTCTTTTTGGCTCTTTCTAGCGACTCTTCAGGAGTTACGGCAATATATCTGATTGGTTTAGCGGTCTGAACAATAACAAATCCACGATCAGCCAAGCTTTGGAGAACGTCGTATGCCCTAGATCTTGGGACATTAGCAATTTCTGATAGCTCACCTGCAGTGCTGGTTCCTCTTGCCAGTAGTGCTACCCATAATCTCCTCTCGTATAAGTTCAAACCGATGTTTTTCAGGGCATCCAAAACTTTTGGTGAAGCTAGCATAACCTTCTCCTATGTTCTTACTACGTAGTGATTTAGTATTTAAGTTTTTATATATGATATTGGGGTGATTTAAGACCATTTCTGGCAATACTTAAGAATACTTTGAAAAAAATTATACGCAATCTATCTAATTTTTCTATGAGATTTTTTGAGTTAAAAAATTTTCTATTAGATTGCAAAAATGTTTCGCTAATATGGGAAAAATCTTGCAGAATTTGTATGTAAAAAGCAATCTCTTATCCTCTCATGCCTTGAGATTTGAATAATTCCTCGACTCTTGCTATATCGTCTGCTTCTTCCGGTCCTTTTTCAAATCTTATCCTTTGCAAAGCTGGAAATCTTAACGCAAATCCGGATTCGTAATTTGGTGATTCCTGTATCTCTTGGTATTTGACTTCAATTACGATCTTCGGCTTGACTTTTACGGTCCTGCCTTTCTCTTCTAAGACCAAATGCTTCAATGTATCAGTCATCATTTTGTATTCTTCCTCTGTCAGCCCGGTAGACATCATCCCGCATCGCAAAAATCTTCCGGTATCAGGGTCTCTGCAGGCCAATTCATAGCTTGTAAGCCATTTTGCTCTAGAGCCCTCACCCCATGTTGCACCAACAATTACCAAATCCAGTGTCTCCATTGTCGGCTTTATTTTGTACCAGCCTCCGACATGCCTGCCAAAGACATATGAAGAGTCCAGAACTTTCAGCATCAGCCCCTCTTGCTTCGCGGCCAAAGCCTTTTTGTAGAATTTTTCAGCAGTTTTTATATCATCAGTTATCAACTGCTCTGTCAGCCCGAATTTTCCTGGAATTGGCTTAACAATTTTTTCCAGAATATTTCTTCTCTCAGTAAAGGGTTTATCGAAAAGGGTTTTGCCTTCAAGAAAGACAACATCAAAAAGATTCATCTGAACTGGGATTTCTTTTATCATTTTTTGTATTTCATATTTTCTATGGATTCTTTGCGAAAGAAATTGGAATGGCAATGGAGAACCAGTTTTGGGATTAATTCCCAAAACTTCGCCCTCAACTATGCACTCGTTTGCTTTCAGCCCTTTTCTGAAAAGCTCGACCAAATCAGGAAATTGTTTTGTAACTTCCTCTTCTCTCCGGGTGAAAAGCCAGATATTGTCCCCTTGTTTTTGGCATTGGATCCTAGCTCCATCATATTTGAATTCGGCGGCAATTTTTCCAAATTCCTTGATGACTTCTTCTATGCTTTCAGCCTTCTCCCCAAGCATGACTTGAATCGGCTTCCCTAGCTGTATTTTTGACTTAAGCAATCCGTCAACTTTTTTCTCTTTTGCAATTTTTGCAATCTCTCCGAAGTCGGACAATATATTCCAGGCATAATCAACCGCCTCGGTCATCTTTGCTTTTTCCTCTTTACTCACGCCTTCTTTGTACAGGAATGCATTGACGATTGCATTGCGGATAATTCCCTCAGCAACACCAACTCTTAGTTCCTGAAGGATTGTCCTTGCAACATATCTCGCCTCTTTTGGCTTGGATGAAACCAGAAGCTCTGCTATGAGATTCAATTTTTTTTCTTGCGAGCCTTCTCCAGTGATTAGAGCCAATTGCTGTAGGTTTTTAAAAACAAAATCAACAGTCAACTTCTTTTTGAACAAGGTTGACTGCTTTGTTGATATTATGCATTCTTCTGCCGTCAGCCCCAAGTCACCATTTTTTTTAAGTTTCTCCTCCACGTCTCCGGGCCTGAACCCCGAAGCCTTTGATATGGCCCTTATCATCATCTGAGTAGCTATCCCGAGCTCCAAACCAGTGAACTTTGGATAGACAAGGCCCTGCACAAGCAAAACTACCTTTGGCAACTCATCCCCTGATGTTTTTGAGAATAGCTCTGCCAAAATCTCAGTCTTTTTAAGTTTGGATGAAACTGCCTCCAACTTTTCGTAATTTTCTGCTAGAATTGCGTATTCCATACAATCAACATTTATATTCCTGCAATAATAATTTATAATTTCAACAGACGATGCGGATGAGTATTAAAGGATTGTGGACCTACGGTTTTTGCGAATCCTGCCTCAAAAACTCTCATGAAAAAATTGAGATGGTGGAGCAGGAATTGTTCACTGGCGATTCTAAAGGCAAATACTTGGGAAAGATATGGGTGTGCCCAGTTTGCGGCGCAACAAAAAGTCTATAATCACACCCGTGAAAAAGTTAAAGCTTTAACTCTAAAAATAAAATCTTCTATTAGAGATTATGTATGTATTTGACGCTATAATGTCGAGAAGGTCTATTTACAAATTTGAGAAAACTCCTGTTGACGACAGATTGATTGGAGTAATACTCTATATGGGTACGCAAGCCCCCTCTGCAGGCAATATTCAGGAGTGGAAGTTTGTTGTTGTCAGAGAAGAGAAAAGGAAGAAAGAACTTGCCAAAGCTGCCTTGACGCAGAATTTTATTGCTGATGCTCCTGTTGTAATAGTCGTTTGCGCTGATTTAGCAAGAGTGAGCTTGAAATATGGAAAAAGGGGAGAAGTTCTTTATGCAGCTCAAGATACTGCACTGGCAATAGGGAATATGATGCTTGCGGCTCAAGGATTGGGGTTGGGATCATGCTTTGTCGGGTCTTTTGAGGAAGATACTGTATCACGCATCGTAGAACTCCCGGATAATATAAGGCCGATGGCAATTATACTGGTAGGATACCCTGCAGAAAAGCCTGAAAGTCCAGGGAGATTGCCATTCGAGAACATCTCTTTTGCAGAAGCATATGACAAGAAAATAAAATTGGCGAACTTTCAGCCAGGAGCGAAGGTGGGCGAGAGCTTTTTTGAACCGTTGAGCGTTTATCTGGAAGAAGCTTTCAAGAAAGTATTGCAACAGAGAGAAAAGGAAGCTACAAAAGAGAAGAAGAAAAGGCTGTCTTTTGAAGAATTTCTTAGAAAAATGGTTGAGTAAATATAAACCATAGAAAACCAAAAATACTATATAGGTTTGGTGGTAAATTGAGGAAAATATCCCTGCTATTCATTTTTTTAACATTAATTTTTACAATTTCAATTGCAAAAGCTGAAGGTGTAAGCTTAACACCAAAATCTTCGTACATTGATGTCTATACAGGGGAAACAGCCTCGACCGAAATAACAATTCGCAATTCTCAGATTTTTGTTGACGAGTTTTCAATAGACATATGGCCAACTTATTGGAACGGCATAAGCGTTGTTCCGGACAAGCCGAGAGTGAGTATAGGCCCAGGGTCGAATGAAATAGTCAAACTTTATTTTTCAGCCCCAAGAGATCTAGACGAGATGCTCATACCATACAATTTGACGGCCATATCTGTTAGAGATCCCAAAGTTTCAGCCCTTATTGTTTTGAATCTGAAAGTTTTGAGATCTGTGCCAATCTATATCTCAGAAGTGAATGCCGAGAAATACATGATTAACCCGGGAGAAAATGTAAAAATTGAAATAGCTGTGGCGAATAGTGGGAGCGATGTCTATACGGACGCCAGCCTGAATACAAAAATAAAGAATGACGGCATAATTTTCAAAGAGTTTAACGACAATCTGGAAATCATACAAGGAAAATCGACCCAGATTGTACAGCACACGATTGATTTTGGGAAATATGATGATGCAGGAAAATATGTGATAGAAGTATTTTTGAAAGATGTGAACGGAAATGTCGTCAGCAAGAGGACTGGCACGAGTTCTACTCCCACACCAACTTTAAAGCTTGAAGCAGTGTCATACATCAACGTTGAGAAATCTGTAAGTTACGGACTGCTTCTGCAGACAATAACAATAAAAGTAAAGAATGATGGAAACACTCTGAATAGCACCCTTGTCACGGAAAGTGTGCCTGCTTTCATGAAAGCATTTTTCTTTCCTTTCGGGCAATACACTTCTGAATCAATTGGGAACATGGTCCACTATCATTGGCTCGTCCTGGACCTGATGCCTGGAGAAGCAAAAACCATAACTTACCAAATAAATGTTTGGAGCGCCTGGGCACTTGTAATGATCATGATAATTATTGTTGTGATTGCTTTCAAGGTTGTCTACGTACCTGCAATTGTCAAAGGCTTCAGGCATGCCGGACCGATAACCAGAGAAAAAGAAATCCAAATAAGCTTGGAGGCAAAGAACAGAAGCATACATGAAATAAAAG
>DATEUU010000025.1:0-12466 GCA_035283025.1 archaeon
TGAAATCGGAACTGGCCTGCTGATTGGATTTTCTCCTGAGGAAATAGAGGATATCGCATTTAATATCGGGATGATTTGCAGATCAACTGAAAGAGTCAAGCGAGGTCTTGGAAGCATAAGGCAAGATGTGAATGTCTCTATCAAGCAAGGAGAAAGAGTTGAGATAAAAGGTGTGCAGGACCTTGGGTTGCTTTCAAAGATTGTCGAGAATGAAGTCCAAAGACAACTTTCTTTGGCAGAGATGAGAAATGAATTGAGAAGAAGGAAAGTCAGAAAGCTATTTTTCAAGCCAGTGGATGTCAGCAACCTTTTGATGAATACAAAAAGTGCTATTTTGCAAAGTATTCTTGAAAAGAATGGGACGATTTTTGCTATAAGACTTCCTAATTTTGTGGGTTTGCTTAAAAAAGAAATTTCGCCAGGAAAAACTTTAGGGAGGGAGCTGGCAGATTTTGTCGGCTCTTTTGGAATAAAAGGAATCATCCACTCTGATGAGGATCTGGTGAAGTATCAGGCCGCAGACGATTTCAGAAAGTTGAGAGAGTCCCTGAATACAAACGAGATGGATGCTATTGTCTTGATTGGCGAATTCAAAGAAAAAGGAAAGGTTGCCGAATTGCTTATAGAGAGGATAAACAAGATGCTCGAAGGACCTGAAAAGGAGACAAGGACAACCAACCAAGATGGGACAACAAGATACACAAGGCCATTGCCTGGGGCAGCTAGGCTCTATCCAGAATCGGACGAACCTTCAATCTCTGTAATTGGTGAAGAACTGGAAAAGATTAAAAAGCAGTTGCCCGAACCTTGGACAAAGAAACTGGCGAGATTCAAGAAAAAATTGAAGCTTTCGGATGAATTGGCCAAACAAATCTTGAGGTCGGACTATCTTGATCTTTTTGAAAGAATTGTGAAGAATAAAAAAATCGATGCATCGATCGTAGCAAATACCTTTACGAGCATAGTCAAAGATTTGGAAAAGAGGGAAAATGTTAAAGTCGAATATCTTACTGAAAAGCATTTCATTAATCTTTTTGAAACCATAGCAAAGAAGAGGATTGTAAAAGAAGCGGTAGCCGATATTTTGAAATATCTGGCCAGCAGGCCTGATGGAAACGTATCTGAAGCTATTGAAAGTCTGAATCTCAAGGCGATGAAAATGAGCGAGCTGAAGAATATTGTCAAGGAGATTACTGCATTGCCAAATGTTAATTATGATAAAGCTGTGGGCCTTGTGATGGCTAAGGTCAGAGGAAGGGTGGAAGCCCAGACTGTGATGAAGATTGTGAAGAGATTCAAACCAAAATAAGTTTCGGACAAAATTTCATTCTTCTATTTTATAGCTTCCTATCAGGCAGTTAGGAGTTGCATCGACGATTTTTACATTTACAAATTTGCCAAATATATTTTCGTCTGTCTTGATTATCACAGGTTTGTAGGAAAGGTTCCTTCCGACGAAGCCACCCTGGATTTTCTCGTCCACCAAAACTTTACCTATGCAACCTATCCATTTCCTATTTATTTCAAGAGCTATCTTCTTTGTAAGCTTGTGCGTGAGGATACTTCTTTCGTTTACAATTTTTCTACCCAACTGCTCCATTTTGGATGCTTCTGTCATTGTTCTAGAGCCAAATCTTGAAATATTCACAATATCTGGTCTTGCTAATTTTATTAGTTCGACTGTAGATTCGAAATCCTCATCTGTCTCTTCAGGAAAACCAACAATTACGTCTGTACTTATTGTTATCCTAGGAATCTCTTCTCTGAATTTTTTTACAATTTCAATAAAATCTCCAGAAGTATATCCTCGCTTCATCGATTGCAATATTTTATCACTCCCAGACTGGACTGGCAGATGGAGGAATTTGAAAACCTGGGGATTCTTATAGGATCTTACCAGATCATCAAGCATCTCTTTTGTGTACAATGGATTTAACATGCCGACTCTTATATAAAAAATACCCTCGACTTTGCAAACTTCGCCTAGCAGCTCTGGCAAACTGCGGCCAGTGTCTTTCCCGTAGCAAGAATTATCCTGAGATGTGAGATAGATTTCTTTGCATTCGTCTTCAACCGATCTCTTTACCTCTTCGATAATCATTTCGATTGGATAGCTGAGCAATTCGCCTCTGGCAAGCTTGACTGAACAATAGCTGCAGTTGGAAAGGCAACCGCTACTTACAGGTATCACTCCTATAAGCGGATTTTTTCTTTCCCTAGGCAAGCACGCCTTCGGCTTTTTGTGATCTTCAACCAGAACTGCTTTATTCCCTCTGATTGCCGCTATGGAAGCATAGACTATCTTTTCTATTGATTCTGGCCCAACCAAGCTGGCATTGGGATTGATTTTTTCAATGATGCTTTTACTGGTTTTTGGCATGCATCCTGCAACGATAAGAGGTTTTCCTGATTTGGTCAGTTGCTTTATTTTGAATATCATCCTATTTTCGGTAGGGGTTTTAACTATGCATGTATTTATTATGTTCAAGTCGCTGTTCTCGGCATCGGGAGCCAGATCGAATCCACTCTGCTTGAGCAGTCCAGCCATGATTTCTGAATCTGCCAAATTGGCAGAGCACCCGTAGTTCAAAATAAAAACTTTTTTTGTCACGCAATCATCCTTACTTCATATGTATTTCTATGACATCCAAATCCCTTAATTCATACTCTAAACCAACTTTTTGGCCTGAGAATTTCGTGCTGTTGAAAACCCTTGCATAATTGAAATTTTTTATGAAATCTTTGTGAAGATTCTTGGCCACATCGCTAACTTTCGAGTCTATTGACAATGCTAGAGCCGGGAAGTCTTTTGGCTTGCCTGGAGATTTTGTATAAACCTTGATCAAGGACAAATTCTTCCAAAGCTTTTCTTTCAATTCGTCAAGCCCAGCTTCATCCTTTGCAGAGACATTGACATAATCGGGATGCTTTATTGATTCTGCCTTGTTGACAACCCATAGTATTTTTTTATTTTCCAATTTGCTTTCAATCAAAATTTTTTCCAGCTCCTCCTTCTGCTTGACCAAGTCATGATTGGCGTCCAGCAGGGCTACAATCTCGTCGCACGAGTGCAAAAGGCTCATGAACTCGGAATCAAAGGTTGAAGGTATTTCTATCAGTTGCAGCTGGACGTCGCCATAATTCATCATACCGACTTCTGGATCTTTTGTGGTATATGGGTAATCTGCAATCTCCACATTGGCATTAGTCAGTGATTTCAATAGACTGCTTTTGCCAGAATTAGTTAAACCTATGATGCAGATTTGGGCTGCACCCTCCTTCCTGATCACAAACCTCGGCTTTGATGTTGCTTTTGCCGTGGTCTCTTTTTTCAGTCTTGCCAATCTGTGCTTTAGCTGAGACAGCAAATGCTCGGATCCTTTGTGCTTGGGCAGGGTCCTTATCATCTCTTCTAAAGCTGCTATTTTCTCTTCCCTAGTCCTGGCTTCCAAATATCTCTTCTCTGCTGCAAAATATTCTGCACCTGCATTAACTGGCATAGTAATTAGATATTAGTCGAAGGAATAAAAATCATAGTCATGCTTGGACAAGTTGCACACAACTATTCAAAATATGATCTAAAAATTACTTTTTTCTAAAAGTCTTTGAAGCCAGCACAAAATAGCCGATGAAAATAAAGGCTGACAAAGAAATTGGCGCGATAAACCCGCCAAGATATTCGATTAGGAATCCTGACAGTATCAGGCTAATGGTTCTTGCTGCGTGGAAGCCCATAAACAGCATGCCAATATCAGTGCTGTATGATTTGCTGTCCGTGACTCTGGCGAATATCCCTTCGGTCCCTGCATCAACAATGCCACTGGCTATTCCGAACAGTAAGAAAAAAATAATTAAAATTACAGGTATCAAGATGCTTGATATCCCCAGTAGGAGCAGTGTGATGAAATAAAACATGCCGCTGAATAATAAGAATTTCCAGAATCTGATCCTTCTCCCCGTGCTGAAATACGTGAAAACACCTGCTATCAAAACCTGCGCACCAAAAAGAATGCCGATCGTCTCGACATTGAATCCAGCATCCTTCAGGAAAAGCGGGAAAACGTATCCTGCTATCAGGCCGTAGGACAACCCCAGCAAGAAAAGAAGTATTAATGCCATCTTGAAGGATTTGCTTTTTCTTCTTTGGTCTAAAAATCGAGATGCCTTTATGACGTCGAACCTTTTTATTTTCTTATCTTTTATTGATAGGGCAAATGGAATTGTCAAAAGGCCTATCAAGAGCGCAACCAACATAGTGTTGGGATAGAACAACCAAACGATTATAAATCCTGCAATGATACTGCCCAGCGCAGTTGAAATGGAATCGACAGATTTCATCCGGATAAGGTCTCTGTTCTTGTCTTTTGAGTTTTCCATTATGAATGGTCTGTTCACAGACCAGACTGATGCTTCTTTAGCCCCTTCGACAACTTTCCCAAACAAAAAGCCGAGAGGGCGGGAGGCAAAATAATAAATTGCGTTGCTAAAAGCATTCAATATACCTGCTGAAAGGAAGAACATTTTCCTGCCTACGAAATCGGACAGGATGGAGAATCCCATTCTGATGATTTGGAATATTATTGGAAGGGCGGCATAAATCAACCCGATAGAAATTATGTCTATTCCCCTGTCCTCCATGAGCAAGGGAAGTGCAATAGTGATTATTCCAAGGGAGAAAGAATTAATGAATTGGATGCAAAATGCGTTCCTAATCTGCCTTTTCAATTTTTGCACCTTTCTTCACTGGCCTCTTCATCAGGGCTATCTTGTTCTGAATTATCTTGTACAAGACTTCTGGCTCTCTCATGCCTTTCATGGTCAAGTCCTCTTTCATTCCTTTCACGATTACATCGCCGTAATTGAAAGCCCTGCCGATGACTCCCTTTATTACTCTTACATCGGCGACACTCTGGTAAGGTATGGCAAAACTTTTTTTGACAAATATGCCTTCTATTTTTGCAACCTCGTTGTTTGTCACCATATACTGCCTCATCACCCTCTCGGTTTCAGGCTCAAAGAGGAGTACCAGTGCAAGCAGAGCTATGGCAAGAACGACCAGTTCCGAAGATAAAGGCACTATATCCAAAGGCAGAAGTTCTGTCGATGGCAGAACTAGTGTGAGAAAGAAAATGAGCATCAGGACAAGAATGTAGTTGAGTATGTACGAAATCCTAGAAGTTTTGTATGTTAACACCTTTCCCTCAGGCATTTTCATAATAAAGAATTAAATTTTGGAATATTTGATGGTTAGGATTAGACCAATTTTGATAGCAACCTGTCAAAGAAAGCCGGCTTCTTGTATTCGGTTCCGGTTATGAGGCATGCAAGTTTCATGAATTCCTCGGCCTCATTCCTTTTGTAGAAAAGCAATGGCATCCCTTTTGCCTCGCATTTAAGGAAATTCTCGTTTTCTTTTATAACAGCGAGCAGAGGCAACTCTGAAATTCTAGTTATTTCATCTGGGCTGAGCTCAAAGCTTTTTTTCCTGTATTTGTTCACCACTACGCCCAATGGGCTTACTCCGAGTTTTAAAGCCAGGGATTTGCATTTGATTATGTCTGCCACAGATGTCAGATTCGGGTTGGTGACAAAAATAATTTCATTGCTTAACTGGACAGATGCCAGAGCTTCTCTCCCGAATCCGGGAGCCGAATCTAGGATAGCTATCTCTGACCCGCTTAAAGCTTCATCCAATTTTGATTTGATGTTCAAAGGATCCAATCCGGTAAGGTCAGACAGGCTTAAAGATGCTGGGATTAAGCGGATGTTAAAGCATGAGTATGTTGCTTCTTCTGCGCTTGCCTCGTTCCTGAGAAGATTGTTCAAAGTCTTGTTTGGGACTATCCCAAACTCCATTGTCAAATGGGATGTAGTAAAATTCAAATCAACCAGGCTGACTTTCTTGTTCAGTAGCCCGAGGCTACATGCCAAATTTACGGCCACAGTTGTCTTTCCTACCCCGCCTTTCCCTGATAATATCCCAATTGTTCTAACCATAATTGAAACCTATTTAACTAGCTTGTAAAACTTCTGACGACCGACAATTACACCTTCTGCCAATCCTTGGGTTGAAAGCTCACGAAGGTATTCGTTACACCTCGTTCTTGATAAGCTAACCAAATCCCCCAGTTGAGACGAGCTCAGGCGCTTGTGTTGCTGCAAAAGTGATAATATCTGCTCTCTTACCTTGGCTTTCCTTATGCTGTCCTCGGTCTCGCCATCTATTTTTTCTTCCAGTTTCTGCACTCTTTGGGATAATCTCTTTATAGTGGACAATAAATCATCCTGAGGTTGATCAGAAGAAGATTCGATATTTTCGATAAGTTGTAAGGCCGATTTAATTCTCATCAGGTAGTCGATTTGATCTTTTTTTATGTCCCTATCAAACATACAATTAAAGTTTGTAGAAACCCCATATATAACTTTGATGTCGATAATCGACAGTTGGCATCATTTTTTCAAATGAAAGGGTTTTTTTGAAAAATAAAGAAAAAAAGAAAAAGAAATCAAGTCCAAAGTTAAATTGAAATTTACTCTTCTTCCTGAGTCTCTTCTTCAAGTTCTTCTGTCACAATCTCTCCGGCTGGTACTTCATCCTCTTTGGCCACTTCTTCAGCGGCTGCCTCTTCGCTTGCAGGCTCTGCTGCACCCATCTTCTCTCCTATCGCGAATCTTTCTCTCACTTCTTTGATTTTGATGCGGATTTTTTCTCCTTTCTTCGCATCAGCAATGAATACAACAAAATTCTTGATTCTTGCTATACCGTCGCCTCGAGTACCAACCTCGCTGACCTCGACATCATATTCTTCTCCTACATTAACAGGCTTGGGAATGTCCGATCTTTCACCAAAGTCTGATCTTCCACCAAACCTTCTAAAACCTCTTCTTTCACCAAATCTAGCCATTTAAATCCTCCTTTAATGAACTCAGTGTGTTTATCTGAGTAGTTTTAATTCAAAAAAACTAGTCCTTAGTTCCTTACCTCCTGAATGATATGTAATTCAGCAGATAGGTATTTAAACTTGCCTGTTAGCCGGTTCTGTTAACTCTGTTAGCCAAGGCGAATACATTACTTAAAAAATTAAAAGGTTATAAAGGCTCTTTCTAAATTTATTGTATGATAGTACCGTCCTTAAGCCGAAAATTCAAAAAAATCTTTGAAGCGAAGAAGATGTTTTTTATAGCCCTATCTGCCTTTGCTTCTAAGTCTCTATCTTTCACATGGATAATCTGGGACGCTATACTTTCGATTAGGATGTACAAACATCAGAAAGTATTTCCTGATCAATTGCTTAGATTTCTCAGACTTGGCCTCGGAATAGGTTGGCTTTTGGGATGGGTAAGCCCTATAACCGTGGGTGTAGCTCTAGTCTTTGATGGAGTATTCTCTATTTTGAGGTACAGGATGCTTAATGTAACAAAAAGCTCGATAGAAGACTTACCAAGACTAATAAGAATTTCGGCTGGACTGCTGATGTTCCCAATTGCTGGAATATAGAGCACTATTCTTAAGAGAACTATTCACAATTTAGGAACAAAACAGATTTAAACTCTTCCTGATTTGGCCCATATCGTTTTTAGGTTTTTTGGTATTCATCAAAATAAAAAATTAACCAAATTCACGCTTCAAGGACGAAAAATGAATCGGAAAAGAAGATTTTGTGGGGTGTTTAACCCCACGTAAGCCAGCCAGTCTCACTGGGGCCGACTCCACATGATGGATCCTTTTAGTCTAGAGGGGGCGTTACCATTCTCAATCACCTCAGAAATCACATTGTTTTTAATCCTTTTACTGAGTACCTTTTGAAAGCATTTCACAAAAATTTTGAAATTTTAAGAATTAAAATAACATTTAAAAAAACTTTAAGAAAGTTAATAAAAATTTATAAAGGGATCAAACCAACTATAATTCATGATACAGGACATCATACTGGCCTTGATAGACTTAATTCTATCAAATTTACTTATAATCTCATTTACGTTAATTACAATCTTGGTTATAATTTTCATACTAAGAAGAAAAATCAATTATAAAGATCGAATCATCGAAATAAAGGAAGCACCTATAGGGATTAACAATATACTAAGGGATCCGATTAAACGCGGAATCTTGAAAATTTTAAAGAAGGATAAAAAATATCTCTCGAGAATAGCCATGGAGCTGGGCTTGAATCCAGCCAGAGCCAGATTTCATTTAAAGCAATTAGAAAATTTCAGGTTGCTTAGCTCCTACAAACTGGCCAGGGAATCTTATTATTCTTTGACCAAAAAGGGAAAATGGTGTTTAGATGCCGTGCAGAAATATTATCCAGAGACAGTTTTCAATAAAATAAAATCGCGAAGGATAAAATTAAGAAATAGAAGCAAAGAAATTGGTTAGCTGGCTGCATAATAAACAGTAGTCATGGCCATTATTCACAATTGAGGAAACGCCGGTTTTGTTAGTCCTTCTTTCTGTCTCAAGCTTCTAATACTCATCATTAGGATGTCTAAAAATATAAAATCGATGGTTTCTAACGACGAGTATTAGAAAATTATAATAATAAGAGAAAGATAATTTATTTATATATGGCAAATAAAAAGATACAAAAAACTATAAAAGAAGGAAATCTATTTGGTAAAAGAAAATTTGATAGAGAAATTCTTTTCAAAATAACTTTGTTGTTTAAGCTATTCGTCCTATTACTTGTTTTAGAGGTAATAGATGAATTTGAAGAAATTTATTTTTTCGGTCATAATTTAACAAGAATTACAATCATGGGTGCAATGATTGTAATAACAATAATTTTAGGTGTAATTATATATTCGTTAATGAAATATATCAAAAGAAATTTTTGATTATTTTATTCAATAACGAAATAAAATTATGGGATCTAGCGATGAGAAGTGGCATATCAAAGACACTGATGACATTCTGAAAGAACTAAGCACTTCTAGTCAGGGGATTGATGAAAAAGAAGCAGAGTCGAGATTAAAGAAATATGGATTTAACGAATTTATAGAAAAAAGAAGAATAACTCCGTTTTTAATTTTCTTGAGACAGTTTAAAAGTTTCCTAATTATTATTTTATTGGTTGCTACACTTATTTCCGTCTTGATTGGAAGAATAATCGATGCGACTGTAATTTTCGCTCTTGTCTTGATTAATGCAATCTTAGGGTTTATTCAGGAATATCGTGCGGAAAAATCTATGCAAGCCTTGAAAGGACTTGTTGTCCCAAAGGCAAAAGTCATTCGAAATGGACATGAGAAGGAAATTTCTGCAAGAAAACTTGTTCCCGGCGATGTAATTCTTCTGGAAGAAGGAGACAGAATTCCTGCTGATGCGAGGTTGTTAGAGGCATTTGATTTGAAAGTTGATGAGTCGAGCTTAACTGGCGAGTCTATTCCTGTGACTAAAAGAGAAGCTGTTCTCAATGATGTGCAACTTGCTGAAAGAACGAACATGGCGTTTATGAGCACTTTGGTTGTTTACGGCAGGGCAAAAGCAGTTGTTGTCACCACTGGCATGCAGACAGAAATAGGAGAAATTGCAGGGATGATTCAAGTCGGTGAAAGAGAAACTCCGCTCCAACTCAAGCTGGTCGAATTTGGTAAATGGCTCGCCTTGATAACACTCACAATCGCCGGCATGGTCTTTGCGTTAGGTTTTTTCAGAGGTCAGAATATTTTTGACATGTTCCTAACTTCTATTGCCCTTGCTGTTTCGGCTGTACCAGAAGGCCTACCAGTCATAGTGACCATTACCCTTGCCATAGGCGTCCAACGAATGGCAAGAGAGAAGGCGATAATAAGAAAACTATCAGCAGTTGAAACTCTTGGCTCTACAACTGTCATATGCTCAGACAAAACTGGCACCATGACTACGAACGAGATGACGGTTAGGAAAATTTACATAAATGATAGAATTATTGAAGTGACAGGAGTCGGATTTGAGCCTGACGGAGAATTCTTGCTTGAGGGAAAAGATGTTAATTTGGAAAATGAAGGTGAATTGAAATTATCGCTGAGAATTTCTTCTCTGTGCAATGATGCTGTTTTGTCAAAAGATGGGGGTTGGCATGTAATTGGAGACCCTACTGAAGGGGCTTTGGTCGTGTTGGCTTCCAAGGCAGGAATGTGGCAGGAAGAAATGAAAAAAGAATACCTGAGAACAGCAGAACTGCCTTTTTCGTCAGAAAGGAAGATGATGACGACAATCCATTCCACATCCAAGGAAACTGTGGCATATGTAAAGGGAGCACCTGAAACAATCTTGGGCAAATGCTCATATATTTTGAAAAATTCAAAGACGATTGCTCTCACAAAAAAAGAAAGAGACAAAATTTTGGATGAGTTAAATAGAATGACTGATGAAGGATTGAGGACTTTGGCGCTTGCATACAAGAAACTGCCAGATAAAGATTTTAGGCAAAACGTAGTCGAAAAAGATTTGACATTTGTTGGGTTTGTCGGGATGATTGACCCGCCGAGAAACGAAACTAAGAATGCTATTGGATTGTGCAAACAAGCCGGGATAAAAGTTGTGATGATAACCGGTGACCACAAAAATACTGCAGTGGCTGTTGCCAAAGAAATAGGTCTTCTTGAAGAAGGTAAAAAAATACTGGCAGGAGAAGAGCTGGATAATCTGAATGATATAGATTTGAATGAAATAATTGAGGATGTTTCTGTTTTTGCAAGAGTTTCACCTCGGCATAAAGTAAGAATAGTTAATGCTCTAAAGCAAAAAGGTCATGTAGTTGCAGTTACTGGCGACGGTGTCAATGATGCGCCTGCATTAAAAGACGCTCACATCGGAGTGGCTATGGGTATCAAAGGAACGGATGTTGCAAAGGAAGCTTCTGAAATGGTTTTGGCAGATGACAATTTTGCAACCATTATCAATGCAGTTGAGGAAGGCAGAGGAATCTATGACAACATAAGAAAATTTATAAGATACGTTCTGTCTGTGAACTTCAGCGAAATATTTTTTATCGGAATCACGACACTGGCAGGATTGCCTCTTCCCCTGTTGCCGATACAAATCCTTTGGATCAATTTGCTTACAGACGGATTGCCTGCTTTGGCTTTAACTGTTGATCCCAAAGACCCAGAAACAATGAAGAAAAAACCAAGAAATCCCAAGGAAGGTGTGTTGCATGGCATGAAACTTTTCATCCTAGCTGCAAGTTCTTTGGCATTGCTGACAGAATTAGGCATTTTTGTTTGGACTTGTACCGGAGGTTTTGCTTATGCGTGTACTGCCAGAACTCCAAACTATCCGAAAGCAATGACAATGGCGTTTACAACAGCGATAATGTTTGAACTGTTCTTTGTTTTCAACTGCAGATCAGAAACAAAATCCTTTTTCAGAACGAATCCCCTGACAAATAAACGCTTGATTTTAGGAGTACTCATAACAGCTTTACTGCATTTAATGATACTCTATGTGCCGTTCTTCAATCCATACTTTGGCACAGTTCCACTGAGCATAAATGACTGGCTGATAATTGTTTTGTTAGCTAGTTCTGGGCTTCTAATATCACCAAGAATTTTTTTGGCCAAAAAAATAAATGAAACAAAAAACAATATAAAATTAAATAAAGTTGATAACAATGAAAAAATATTCTTACAATCGAAGTAAAGTAAATAGAAAATTAGAAAAAACAGTGGGTGAAATTAAAAAATTTGAATGGAAATACCACAATCTGATACTTTTAATAATAAGCATAATTATAGCTTACTACATTCTAAAATTCAAGCCAATCTCATCATTTATAGATGGTTTGAGTTATTTTGGATACGCTGCTTCTTTAATTCTTGGTATGTTATTCGCATATGCTTTAACAGCAGTGCCAGCTACAGCAGCGCTGTATAATCTAGGACAAAGCCTTAACCCATTAATTATCGCTTTCATCGGCGCATTCGGTTCTGTGATTGCTGATTATCTTATATTTCGTTTTGTCAGAGACAAACTCATAAATGAAATAAAATTATTATCAGAAGAAATTAATCAATTGACCAAACCGGTATCTAATTTGGTTTTTCCAGAAAGAATTAGAGTGATTATTTGGAGGAAAATATTCCGTTCAAAGATATGGAAAACCTTGGTTCCGATATTCGCTGGTTTCATAATAGCCTCACCATTGCCAGATGAGCTTGGTGTGGCCATTTTTGGCGCAGCAAAGTATGAGCCAAGAAGGTTTTTACTAATTAGCTATATCTTAAACTTCATTGGAATTTTAATAGTAGCATCTATAGGAAATATGTCGTTGTAGACTCAGTTTTAGCAAAAAGAAAAAGGCAGTGGAATTTGAAAAAATAGATTTTCTATTAAATAAAAAAGTGCTCCCACCGGGAATTGAATAATCAAGTGGGCTCGGAGGGATTTGAACCCTCGACCAACTGGTTTCTTCTGTTGAATTAAGAGCCAGCTGCTCTACCATGCTGAGCTACGAGCCCATCACTATATAAAAGAATTTGG
>DATEUU010000026.1:0-3871 GCA_035283025.1 archaeon
GCCAATCGTCATTGTCCTCCCGCATCTGGGGCAGATGTTCTTCAATTCAATAGCTTTCTTCGGCTCTAAATTTATTCCACAGTCCCTGTGCCCAGTAAAATGGTATTTCCCATAGCTTGGGTCAACCTCAACTGTGAACAGAAACTTTTCCCTGTCTTTTTTCCTTATAGCATCCACAATCTCCTGATAAGAAATCTTTTTCAAATCAAACACATTGGCTTCCCTGCCCAGGCGCCACGGATTTGGAGAATGAGAATCAGAGTTGCTGACTAAGGTGAACTTATCTAAACTGGACAACCTCCAATTCATAGCAGGGTCGCTTGACAGTCCAGTCTCGAGAGAGAAAATATTTTTTGTCTGATCCTGGTAGCAATCTTCTACAGAATCAAAGCCAGATTTGGAACCGAATAAGGAAAACCAAGGCGTCCAAGCATGAGCACTAGTTATCATAACATCATTTGAGATCTCAATAATTTTTTCTACAAGTTCAGGTGCGGGCGCAGTCAGAGTCGGTCTTCCATCTATTTTCAGATTGCCATATTTTGCAAGCATTTCATTGATTTGCCCTGCAATTTCAAAGCTTGGTACATGGATTATTTGATGAATCTTTTTGATTTTGCCATCAACCTCGAATATCGTGGAAACCTCAGTTGTCAGCATGAAATAAATGTCTTTGTATTTGTACAATCCAAATTCTTCAGTCCCTCCAAGTTTTTCTTTCAGCTCTGCTAGCCATGTCGGGTGTGAAAAATCACCTGTGCCAAGAATATCCAGCCCCTTCTGCTTCGCACCCCTGCTCAAGCCTTCAAGATTCATCTGCTGGCTGGTCGCTCTGCTGTATTTGGAATGAAGATGAAAATCGCAGATTACTCTCATTTTGCCACTTTAGATTATAGGAAAGGATAAAACAAGAAGTACAGCAAACAAGATGGTCAGCCCCCAAACCCATGGCTTCCATTTGAAGACCTTGCTCCCGTCCAATGGCGGTACGGGCAAGAGATTGAATACAGCGAGGAAGGCATTGACAAAAGACAGTGAAGCGAAAACGTCTAAACCACTGATCATCAGACTGCCGGCAAACGGCCTGAATATTGCAGCAAAAAACAGGTTCACAGCTATTCCTGAAATGGATATAATTCCTGCCTCTGTCATTGTCAGATGAACCCTCTTGAATCCCCATCTCCCAAACTGGAAGGGATAAATTACAACAGCTCCTGGTGCTACAAACTTGAATCCCCCAACAAATGCCAATAAAAATCCAAGAAGCAAACCTGGAGGCCACATCTTGAATACTGCAATGCATCCGAATCTCCTAGCAACATATCTGTGTGCAAGCTCGTGGAAAAGGAATGCGATGATGACAACCAGAATGAAAAATGGTACCAATTCGAAATTGGGATAAGCGAAAATGAAGGCCACCACAACGACCGAGATCGCGATGTCCCTTAACTCGTTCTTTGTGTAATCCGACAATGCGGCCATACTAATAAGATTATGATAAAAAGTATTTTAATGCTTCCTGTATGTTTGAAACTTCAATCACTGTTATGCCCGCATCCTTGCTTGTGTCAACTTCTTGGGCCGTATATTCTGTGGTGCAGTAAGTGAATGAACCGAATTGCTGGCAACTTTCTTCAGGCACATAATATGTTTGGACAGATTGACCTTCCGGGACTAGAAAGATGTTCGCTCCAATGTCTTTTGCAGCTTTCGCCTTTGCCACAACCTCGCCAATAGGGCCGATAGTTCCATCTGAGTTTATGGTGCCGGTTATCATCACCTTCGGATTCAAAGTCTTGTTTTCAACCAAAGCTATTGCTGCTACGGTCAGCGCCGCTCCTGCCGAAGGACCGCCAATGATAGAGGCATTAGTCTCAACACTATATATTAAATCGATTTTTGAAAGGTCGAGTTTCGTATATTCTTCAGCAACCCTCTTGGCAACCCTTATGGAATTCTGAGTGTCGACCCAGAAAAGCAATTGGTTGACATCAACTAAAGTTCCTCCCCTGCCAGGCTTTGATTCGACTCTTAATGTTGTTGCAACTCCATTCCCCTGTTCGTCAACAGCTGGAACGTGCAGTGAGATTGAACTGAAAGTTGCACTTGTGGTCGTGTTTGGTTTCTCTGTTACAACCTCCGGTATTTTTGCATTTTGCAAATTCAATTCAGAAAGGCCAGACAGGACTACCAAAATAATTACTATAAACGATAATGTCTTCAAAATGCTGTTCATCGAGTTCACTTTTAGATTATTATAGTCGCTCGATATTTAAAAATAGCAGGAGAGTTCCTAAGGTTGAGATAATTTCATAAATCAGTTTTTCCAAACACCCTTCTCCACCATGCTGACCTATAGCATTCAATTATCTACTTACCATTGCTTCCTTCCGGACCTGGTGGGTTTCGCAGATAATTAAACCCATAGGGACACGGCTTCTCAGTCAGATGCCTGGGCTGATTTACAAAACTATATCGCCCAAAGGCTTTCGGTTCGGCCATGAAGACCATTTGCCGATAGAGACGAGGCCTAACCGCCCAGACCTATCCCCTGCAAAAAGAATAGTGATTATATCAGATTTAAACTTAACTATCAGGTATTTCTTTTCTTAATCAAAATTTTATTTTTTCATAGCTATTTTAATCTTCTCCACAGATTCTGGATTCGCGAGTGTCGTTATGTCTCCGGCCGGCTGGTCTGTCAAAAGATTTTTCAGTATCCTTCTTATTATTTTTCCGCTTCTTGTCTTTGGCAGATCTTCAACAAAAATTATTTTATTCGGCCTGGCAATGGGACCTATGTATTTTTCCGCTTGCTTTACGAGTTCCTTCTCAAGCTGTTCAGATGGCGTTCCTTCTTTTAGCGAGACAAAAGCTACAGGAACTTCGCCTTTAATTTCATGAGGCATAGGGACGATTGCGCATTCTGCTACTGCCGGATGCCTTTCTATCGCATCCTCCAGCTCTGCTGTTGAAAGTCTGTGGCCAGCAACCTTCATCACGTCGTCAACTCTTCCTGTCAGCCTGAAATATCCCTTCTTGTCTTTCCAAGCTCCATCAGAAGTAAAATATTTTTTCCCATATTTTTTCCAATAAGTATCAACATATTTCTCATGATTCTTGTAGACTCCCCTGAGCATTCCCGGCGCAAATGGACTCAGCTGAACTAGATTTCCTCCCTTTCCTGCAGGCAAAACCTTTCCTTCTTCATCCAGAACCTCGTGTCTTGTTCCAGGAAAACTTCTCCCCGCCACCGTGGGAATGAAAGGCCCTATTCCAGGCAGGGAATTTATTAAAGTCCCACCTGTCTCGGTCTGCCACCATGTGTCAATAACAGGGCATCTGCCTTGCCCAACCTCGTTAAAGTACCATAGCCAAGCTTCTTTGTTTATAGGCTCGCCGACTGTTGCTAGAATCCTCAAGCTGCTCAAGTCGTGCTTCTTGACCCATTTCCCATCGGCTTTCATGAACATCCTTATCGCAGTAGGGGCTGTGTAAAAAATTGTCACTCCATATTTCTCAATGATTTTACACCATCTATCGGGCTCAGGAAAATCAGGGGACCCCTCATAGATTATCATGGTCGCCCCATTCAGCAGAGGTCCGTAGCATGCATAAGTGTGCCCTGTCACCCATCCTATGTCTGACGTACACCAAAATATGTCTTCGTCATGCAGATCAAAATCCCATTTTGCTGTGATGTATGCTTGGGTCAGATATCCTGCAGTATCATGAATTATCCCCTTTGGTTTTCCGGTAGTTCCCGAAGTGTATAAGATGAACAAGACATCTTCGGAATCCATTATTTCCGGTTTGCAATAAGATTCGGAATTTTTGATTGCATCGTGCCACCAAATATCTCTTCCCTCTA
>DATEUU010000027.1:0-2230 GCA_035283025.1 archaeon
AAGAGGCTTTGATTTTGAAGATTCCCTCAATCTTTTAGACGAATCTTACTATCTAGAGACAATTGAAATAAAGGAATTTTCAGGCAAATCGAGAAACCGAATGATAACATTGAGAGGAAGAATCATCGGGGAAAGAGGGAAGACAAAAGAGTCAATTGAAAAATATTCCGATGTGAAAATTTCAATCTATGGGAAAACCATAGGTATTATAGGAGAGTGGAGCGCAATAATTATAGCGAAAAAAGCAATTGAGATGCTTCTTTTGGGAAGTTTACATTCGACGGTTTATCGCTATTTGGAAAGAAACAGGGTGAAATGATGGTAGAAGAAGCAGTTGCCGAAAAAATGGCAAAAGATATGAAAGAAATCAGCATAGCAGAATTTTTCGAAAAAAACAGGCATCTGCTCGGATATGAAAATCCTGCAAAAAGTTTACTTACGGTCGTGAAAGAAGCAATTGACAACTCCTTGGACGCCACGGAAGAAGCAGGAATCCTGCCGAATATTTATATTTCGGTCAAGCAGGTTGGTATCGACAGGTTCAATGTCATAGTAGAGGACAACGGTCCAGGTGTTGTAGAAGCAAAAGTACCTTTTGCATTTGGTAAATTCTTATTCGGCTCAAAATTCCATAGGCTCAGGCAATCACGTGGTATTCAAGGAATAGGGATTCATGGAGCAATATTATATTCCCAACTCACGACCGGCAAGCCAGTGAAAATTGTGACAAGCGTTGGGAAAGAGATCAACGAATACGAGATGATGATCGATGTAATCAAGAACGATCCGCATATCATTTCCCACCATGCAAAGAAGAATCCCAGCAAGTGGCATGGAGTTAAAATAGAAATGGAGATTGAGGGAAGATATGCTGAAAAAGTTCAATCTGTCCCCGAATACATAAAAGAAGTCGCCATAGTCACGCCATACGCACACATCGTGTATGACGGACCTAATGGGAAAACGGAATTTTCAAGAGTTACTTCTGAGCTCCCCAAGCAGCCTAAGGAAATAAAACCACATCCTTACGGAGTTGAACTCGGGATTCTAAGAAGGATGGTAGGTACGACAAAAGCGAAAAACATCATCGGTTTCCTGACGAGCGAATTTTCAAGAGTTGGCAGAAGATCTGCCGAGCAAATCTGCAAGCTGGCTAAGCTTGAATTCAATAGAAAACCTATGAGTCTTTCAGCAGAAGAGATCAGCACCTTGCATAAGACCATGCAGATGGTCAAGCTAATTGCTCCGCCAACCGATTGCCTATCACCCTTGCAAGACAATCTAATCGTAGATGGCCTGAAAAAAGAGTTGGATGCAGAATATTTTGTGGCTTCAACAAGGCCCCCTGCAGTATATCGCGGCTATCCATTTCAAGTTTCTGTTGGCTTGGCTTATGGCGGAAATCTGCCACATGACCAAACTTGTCAATTGTTAAGACTTGCAAACAAAGTTCCTCTGTTATATCATCAGAGTGATTGCGCCCTAACAGAAGCAGTCACGGAAGTGGACTGGAGGAGATACGGCCTTTCCCAGTCGTCAGGTGCCTTGCCAGTTGGCCCCTTGACAATTCTTATACATTTCGCCTCGGTATGGGTGCCATTCACTTCAGAGGGGAAGCAGGCCATAGCCAGCTATCCTGAGATTGTGAAGGAGGTCAAGCTTGCACTTCAGGATGCAGGAAGGCAGCTCGCAAAATATGTCAATCAGAAAAGAAGGACTACGGAAAGGTTGATGAGGAAGCAGATATTTGAACGCTACATCCCAGTAGTTGCTGAATCCCTTGGCAATCTTACAGGCAAGGACAGAAAGGCAATTTTAAATAAGCTTGAAGATATGATAAAGAAGAAGGTTGAAATCAAATTAGAGTCAGAGCAACAGGCTACCGAGCAAAAGAAAAAAGAAGAGCCAAAGGAAGTTAGGCAAACTAGTTTGAAAGAGGTGAAGGAAGCTGAAAGAAACAAAGAAAAAGCTTGAAGGTCTTGGAGAAAAAATTCTGAAGGACATCGAGTCCAAGCAAAACCCAGCCATAGACATACCGATAAGGTCACTGACAAATATCGTTTATGATGAAAAAACCGGAATGCTCACTTTAGGAGATAAGAGTTCCAAAAGATTCCTGTTTAATGTAGCTCATGCGAAGAGATTCATGCAGACTTTGTTGGTCGCCGCTTTCACAAAAGAGTTGACAGATCAGGGATTGCACACAAGCCTCAGGGATCTGTTTTACGCA
>DATEUU010000028.1:0-4864 GCA_035283025.1 archaeon
GTTGAGATTCAGGAGAAAAACGCCAGAAATACCATTCCCGCAGATCTAATTTTCAAATCTTCTCCCATCGGCTCCTGAGTTTCTTCTCTACTTCCGGATATGTTGTGTACTCCATGGCTTCCAAGCTAAGCCTTTGGGCTTCGAAAGCACCGTGCCTTCTCATGTAATCTGCAATTTCATTTGACTTCTGCCTTGCCAAATCAAAGGACTTGTCCTCGAACATGTCTATTGGTCCTTCCAATTTTCCATTATTGAGCTGAAAACCTAAGGCCACAACTCTAGGAGGCCCGTCAAATCTTGTGGGAGTTGCATCTTTTTGGCTACAAGGGAAAACTGGACCCCAGTGGCTGCCACGGCACCAGCCCTCGACAAGGAACGGCAATGCAAAAGGTTCCAAGATTTCTCCAACTGCCGGAAATCCTGACTGAGCCCTAACTATCAAAACAGGGTCATCCTTCCCTACATATTTCTGGGCAATAAAATTCAATTTCTCTGTAGAGCTCACGGCCGCAATCTCTCCATCAGAACTTCTAGTGATACTTTTGATGCAATATCTTCCTGGCGAGCCGATGAAAAGAAGAAGGTCATATATTTCCTGAGGACAGGCAAATTTAACTTTTTTATGGTCCATCACATCATGGACTTCAAATGTAAACCCGCCATGCAAATTGGGGTCTATCACCAATCCCGCTGTGTTGAAAGGATCGGCAAAAATTTTATACAGGGGGAAATTCCACGCTCCTGGTTCAGTCTTGTCTGCCATGAAAACGACCACTGGCTCACTCTTTCTTTCCTCAAAGGCAATCTCGCAGACCCCTGGTCCCATCCCCTTTACGTTTCCTGAAAAAGCTGTTGATAGGATGTCCTGGCCGGCTGCGTACAACTTCAATTTTTTCGCAATGTCCGAGCATTTCACAAAAGTGTCGAAAGCGAGCTTGTGGATTTCCTTGTTTTCTATGAACTTGTTATGGGACATCAGCAGTTCTAAGTCATCTCCGCAATTGGTGACGAAGTAGTCAATCAAGACATGTTCGTTCTTAGCCTTTTGCAAGCATTCCTTGGCGGCTTCGAGCATGTCCGGATGAACCCTGTTGTGGCCGACCCAGGACCCGCAATCCGCCTTTATCAAGGACAAAGTAGTTTTTTCGCCCATTTACCTCATTATTTATTTTGATTTATGTAATAAAATTAGTTATGGAACTGCCATTGATTTTGATTAATTTCAAATGTTACGAGGAAAGCACGGGGCAGAATGCCTTGAAGTTGGCCAAGGCTTGCAGATATGTTTCAAAGAAATTCAATGTCAACATATCTGTATCTCCGCAGTATACGGACATCCAAAAAATCTCAAAATTGAAGATTCCGATATTCGCCCAGCACATAGATCCGATAGAAGTAGGAGCATACACAGGCCATGTGACTGCTTTGGCAGTAAAGGAAGCTGGCGTTGTAGGGAGTCTGATAAGTCATTCGGAAAGGAAATTGACGCTTGAGGAAATCGGTCAGTGCATTGGAATTGCCAGAAAATACCAATTGATCTCTGTTGTCTGCTCTGACAGCTTGATGAAAAGTAAGGATGTTGCAATGCTTAATCCTGATTTCATTGCTTACGAACCTCCGGAGCTGATAGGGACAGGAGTTTCAGTTTCAAAGACCAGGCCTGAGGTTGTAAGCGGCACAGTCAATTCTGTCAAAAACATAAGTCCATCGGTAAAGGTTTTGTGCGGAGCCGGTATAACAAATGGTGAAGACGTCAAGAAAGCTATCGAGTTAGGGGCGGAAGGAGTACTTGTCGCTTCTGGGGTTGTCAAAGCCCCAAAGCCAAAAAAAGTTTTAAAGGAATTCGCCAGAGCAATCAAGCCTTAGAATACATCTTCATGCTTTCATCAATAAGAATTCTTTTCAACACAAAAAGGAAAATCTCCCTTCTCTCTTTGTTTCTTTCCAGAAACCTTACAAAATCATCAAAAACTCTTTCATCCCCCTTCATTTTAATCAGAATTTCTCTTGCCAGGAGTTTGCTCTCCCCATCGGATATCATACCAACCAACTAATAGAGACAATGTTAAGGATTAATATTTTTCGGCTCATTATAGATTAGTGATGTAATGGCAGATTTTAAAATTAGAATACCAAATAGAGTTGAATCAAACAACAGACCAGAAGCAATAACAGTTCCCAGCAACATAAACGAAAAGGCGATTTCAGCAACAATAGAAGCGGCAAGAAACAATGACGAAGCAACAGAAAAGTTAACCAGCATGGTAATGGAATCACTGGACGTTCAGAAATTCAAAGAAAGACTTGTTGAAGAAGCCTTGAGAGATCCAGAATTGAGGACCAAAGTGATGCTAGAACTTCTGAGAAAGCTGTGAACTAATGGATAATTTCAAAAGAGTTGAACTCACCTTTATATTCTTCTTTTTTGATTTCAAGATTTAGAACTTTCGCTCTCTCTGGACCTTTCTTCAGAAATTCAACAAACTCATTGACATCCTTTTCATTTCCCTCTGAAACCACTTCGACCCTCCGGTCTGGCAGATTCCTGATCCACCCCTTTACTCCGAGTTTATCTGCAGACATCTTTGCGTAATATCTGAAGTTGATTCCCTGCACGATGCCTGAGGCAAAAACATGGATTCTTACTTTTCCCATAAAATCAATAATGAGATTTGATTAATTTCACTTTTTGGCTGCAGCTTTAAGCACTTCAACCCCGGGCATCGGCTTTCCTGAGAGATAAGTGATCAATGCCCCTCCCCCCAGGCTGATGTATGAAAATTTGTTTTTGTTCATCCCAATCTTTTCTATTGCGACTAGGGTGTCCCCTCCGCCTATCAAGGAGAATGCCTTAGAGCTGGATATAGCTTCAAGCATCAGCTTTGTCCCAACATCAAACCCCTGCTTTTCATAGGCGCCTGCAGGTCCCTTGACAACAATCGTCTTTGCATCCTTGATTATATCTGCATATTTTTTGGCAGTCTTGGTCCCTATGTCAAGGATTGCCGATTCAACCGGAAGCTCTTCTGTTGATATCTCCTGTCTCCCATTCTCATCAATGGCAACATCAACGGGAATTTCAATTTCCGATCCATATTTTTCTAAAAGCTGCTTTGCTTGGGGGACGAGTTTCATGAAATCTTTCTCCTCGTAGAATTTCATCTTTCCTCCGAGGTTGATACCTTTAGCAATTAAAAATAATTCGCCTACTGTTCCGCAGGTCAGGGCGGTGTCAAGCATTTTCCCGTCAAGCATGTTTTCCATGATCGCTATGCAGTCGTCGGGCTTTGCCCCTCCAAAGATGAAAATGTTGGGTCGCTTAGGATTCAAAGCCTTCTCGCAGGAAACCAATTCTTTCTCCATGACCCTTCCAGCATAAGATGGCAAAGTCTCAGTAAATCCAACTACCGAAGCATGGCTCCTGTGCGAAGCGGAAAAAGCATCGTTTACAAAAATGTCTGCAAGCGGAGAAAGCTCCAGTACAATTTGGCTATCCGCATGTTCTTCCGGGCTCTTCTCCTCGGATTCATCGTCCAAGAATCTGACATTGTCTAAAAGTAGTATGTCTTTCGGACTTAGCGACTCTATTTTTTTCTGTGCCCTTTCACCAGCCACATCCGCGATGAACTGAACTTTCCTTCCGACATGCTTTTCCAAGAGTTTTGCATGCTGGTCCAAATGGATGAAATCGGGGTCGCCTTTCCTTCCCTGGTGAGCCAGAACTACTACTCTCGCCCCCTTGTCTGACAATTCTTTTATAGTCTTGGCATGCTCTCTCAGTCTGTCGGAATCCTTAATGGTCTTGGTGGCAGCATCGTAGGGGACATTGATATCTACTCTTATCAAAACTGTCTTATTCTTTAAATCGACATCGCTCAAAGTCAAAAAGTCTTTCTTCATTGAGCTTCACATTATTTTGCAATGAATTTGATCAAGTCTACCAATCGAACGCTGTAGCCCCATTCATTGTCATACCAGCCAAAAACTTTCACGACACTGCTTTTCTCTCCAACGACAGTTGTGATTGCGCTATCGATTATGCATGAATGTGGATTCCCTATTATGTCAACGGAGACGATTGGCTCCTCTGTATATTGGAGTATGCCTTCAAGATCCTTCTCCGCATTTTTGAAAGCTGAATTTACCTCTTCCTTCGTTACTTCTTTCTCAAGTTCAACTGTCAGATCAGTTATCGAGCCATCTGCTACAGGAACTCGAAGGGCAATTCCATCCAGTTTGCCCGCCACTTCAGGTATGACTTCTCCTATGGCTTTCGCAGCTCCTGTTGTGGTCGGTATTATGGAAAGGTTTGCAGCCCTTGCTCTCCTCGGATCCTTGTGCGCAAGATCCAAAACTCTCTGATCATTCGTGTACGCGTGGCAAGTTGTCATGTACCCCTTTTTAATTCCAAAATTGTCATTCAATATTTTTACCATCGGCGCCAGGCAGTTTGTGGTGCAAGAAGCCATTGAAATTATGCTGTGCTTGCTCTTGTCATAATTTTTTTCATTCACCCCAAGAACTATGGTAACATCAGGATTTTTTGCAGGAGCAGAAATTATAACTTTTTTTGCCCCAGCCATCAGATGCTTCATCGCGCTTTCCCTATCAGTGAACAATCCCGAAGATTCCAATACAATCTCCACCCCAAGATCTTTCCAAGGAAGGTTTGCCGGATCTTTCTCTGAAAGGACTTTTATTTCCTTCCCATCAACCATCAAAGAACTCTCCTTGTAACTGATATCGGCATCCAAAACCCCATGGACAGAGTCATACTTTAGCAGGTGAGCAAGCGATTTGGCGTCGGTAACATCATTAACCGCTACTATCTTGAAATTTTTCATGAATTCTTTGTCCTTCAGGG
>DATEUU010000029.1:0-4011 GCA_035283025.1 archaeon
GGAAATCGACGTGAGGTCAGCCCCTCTGTACAAGGATGGCATCAACTTCATCCCATGCTCGGATAATGTAAAAGACGTGATGAAGATTGACATGAATGATCTTAAGAAGCACATGGAGAGGCTGGCAGAAGATTTTTCTTATGATTATATAATTTTGGATTCTGCCCCTGGCTTGGGGAGAGAGGCGCTGTCCACTTTGAAGACTTGTGACGACATAATTTTTATCACCACACCTACCATACCGAATGTCGCTGATGTGACGAGATGCGCTGAAGTAGCAAACCAGTTAGGGAAAAAGAGATTCAACATCGTCTTGAACATGGTGAGAGGGAAGGATTTTGAGCTGAAGGTCGATGATGCGCAGAATTTCTTCAGCATCCCTGTGCTGGGTACAATCCCATTTGACGAGAATGTCATGGACAGCACTGCCCAGGGCATACCTTACCTATTTTATAGGGAAAATTCCAAAACTTCAGATTCTTTCATGAACATAGCTGCAAGCCTCATTGGGATTGAATGCAAGAAGAAATCCAGATTTGGATTTTTGAGAAGAATATTTGGAAGATAAACAAGTTTGATGTGATTAAGAAAACATTGAAACACAAAAATAGGAAATCACTCATTCTCCATTACTCTTGGAGCCAAAACCATCTTCAATCCAGCTTTGTCCCCGGCCTTGAAACTCAATTTCATCGGATAATCCTGCCCCCACTCGATTGACACAGAATCAGAAATCTTAGCAGCCTTTATCATCTTCTTCAAGTAATCCAAGGGGTATCTCGCCTTGATCTCGCCATCAACTTTCAAACTGATCAAGGACTGGCTTCCCTTTTCCAACTCAAGGTTCGCAGAACTAACGTCCCCCTCTGCAACCATCCCGAATTTTCCAGGGGAAGCTTCAAAAAGCACAGAATCTGCGACAACTTCCGCATCTGCAATCCCGGACTCGATTATGCCAGGCTTCAATTCGGCCTTGGCCGTAAATTCCAACTGCTCGATGGGTGGAATCTCTTCCTGGCTCAAATCCAGCAGCGGTATGACAAACTTTCTTTTCGAGGAATTCTCCAGCGTAATTTCCAGCTTTGCGTCCTGAAGATTGAAACTGACCTTGTCGCCAATGCTTGCCCTCTTCAAAACTGAAAGGAGATTTCCTACGTTCATCCCTATGGCCTGCTCTTTGTCGACTTCATATTTCTCAAAGGCGGTTGAAAGTATTTTGAAATCGACCACCGCAACCATTGCCCTGTCGGCTGCTACCATGCTGATGCTATCTTTTTCCACCTTGAATATTCCCTCGTCTATGAGTTCGGCAATAGTAGAAATAGAATCTCTGAGCAAATTCACATCAGCTAGTGTCGCTTTGAACATCATAAATCAGCTCTATAATTCATTAAATTAATATTAACAATGAAGTTTTATGTATTTAAAATCCATATCCTACTTTGTCTTTTAACATCAGGAGATTGAACTCATTTAAATCTTATTAGATTATCGATGTAAGCCCCAGAATTAATAAAACACCCATAATTATGGATAAAAACATTTTCCAATTCGGATATTTGTATGTCTCTGGCAGAAGGTTCACAGCCCCGATGTACAGGAACTCTCCTGCAAACCCTGCAAGTATCAAAGAGAGGATCGCTTGGTTTATGCTGATTAAAAGTGTGAGAGAGATCCCCAGAACTGGAGCCAGTGCGTCCATTACTAAGAATTTCATTGCATTTTTGACATGATGTTTGTTCTTCAGCATCAGCGTGACTGTATTGATTCCGTCGGTGAAGTCATGAAATATTACTGCCAGAGCAACTATCAAGCCGACTGCGGAGTCGATTTGGTATGCTGCTCCTATCGCTATTCCGTCCAAGAAACTGTGGATGACCAGGCTGCCAGCTCCTATCGGCCCCATTATGTGCCCGTGGCCTTCGCTTTCCTTGTGGTGGTGAGTCAAAAAGTACTTTTCTAAGAAGCTGTAGAACAAGAATGATGCGACTACAGTGATCATTAAATATCTTGCAGGGAGGTTTGCGGATGCGGATACTTCTAGGCTTTCTGGCAGAATATCGAAGAAGGTGACTGAGATTAGGCTTCCTGCAGCAAAAGCGAAAAAGTAGGGCAGGACTTTTTTGAACTTTATGGCAAAAGCTCCGCCTAGTAATGTTGATAGAAATGTTGCAAATGCCAAGCCGATTATAATCAAATTCATTATTTTTATTTTTGGTTTATTAGAATAAATTAGGTGTAACAGGTGGGATTCGAACCCACTGAAATAGAAATTATACACATCGCCTAGATTCATGCATCTTAGCACAATTTCGAATTTAACTTAAGTAATTTTTGAAGCTTATAATGTCCTTTGTTCCTAAACTCTTGCATGCTTTTCCATAGGCAAACTCCATAGCTTCTTGCGTCGGGCAAATGCTCATCGCAAAATCAAAAGTAATATCCTCACCAAATGCCTTGGCTATTTTATCAAAGAAATCATACCCATAAATATATGGCCTATTTTCACCTCCGATTGACCAATATTCATCTTTCGAAGGTTCTTCATCTCGCCTGAGTTTGTCTAAAATAAGTTGGTAAGAGTCCATTTCTCTTTTTGTCTTATCATCATTCATGGATGTGAACCATATGGCAAACCCCTCCTCAAATAATTTTTTCCAATATTGCAAGTAACCATTTAAATCATCCAACTTCCTTCTTAATTCTGTGCTAGCTTCAATATATTTTTTTATAAAAGGATTTTTTTGACGTAGCAAATGGTGAGCTGTTTCGTGAACAGCAGACCTTTTCTCTGGAGCAATTTTATAATTTTTTACTATTACTGAGGCAGAACTTCCATCATACGCGAATCCACTTATTCTAAGGTCGTCTTCTCGCCAAAACGGTAGTTGGCGATAGCTCATGTACTCTCCTAATGAAATTATCTTTGGTCTAGTGACTTTAGCCCGAGACAATAAGGAATCGGCAATATCAAAAAACAATTTAATAAAATTTTCTCTATCACTCATCATTTCTTAAAGAAAAATTAAAAATTTAAACACATATACGGGAGGTGGGATTTGAACCCTCGAAGCATGTCAGCTACAATATTGCATATCCTAAATTCATAACCCGGCTTTTTGATACAACTCGTCAATCTTTTTGTATAGATTCAAATCCAATCCATCTAGATTTTGCACGACATCGGCCTTCAGCTGGTTTTCAACTATCGAGCAGAACACTCTTACCATTTGCTTCTTTTTTAGCTCGCCCTCAAAAACAATCTCAGCTTTTGCCGAGCCATCATCAAGAATGAAGCTGTTCTCGCCCAGCTCGACGACATCCCCCATGACAGCTATCCTGTCGTCAGATTTTACATTTATCTCAGAAATCTTCCTGGGCTTGTATCTTATTGCAGGCATAAGTATAGTTTTATTCCAAAGTTTTTAAGTCTATTCTGGCATCAGCCGTATGATCTCCAGCTGTATCCGCACTTGGAGCACTTGTAGAAAATTGTTGGCGGCTCGTCTGCAGCTCTTGTCTGCTGCATCCACCAGTAAGCTTCCGAATTTTCACATTCAGGGCACATTATTTTTGTCTTTGGCAGTTCCGCTATTCCTTCGTCCTTACCCATCACAACAACGCTTCTTTTGCTTTCGTGCAGAGCTTCGGTTATCGCAACCTTCTCATCCTTGAGCTTTGAAGTCCTCCCGCACTTTCTGCAAACTAGAAATACATTTTTCCTTCTCTTGTCTACAAGCATCAAGTTTCCGCATTTCTCGCAAAATTTCATGCAACACCACCGAACAATCTCGAAATTGTCACCTTAAGGTATCCGAGTTTTGGCACAACAAAAACCACCTTTCCATGGACCCATTCTTTTTTTATGTTGTATTCGAATGGCAATTGCTGAGGATTGTGATCCCCTTTCGTCTGGAAAGTTCCATCCTCGTTTATTTTTATTATTCTGTGGATTATAGGGACTGACTGCTCTGGAACCGAATACACTACGACGTCACCGATTTTATAATT
>DATEUU010000030.1:0-4095 GCA_035283025.1 archaeon
TTTCCAAATCAGAAGCCGCAATTTTGATTCCAGATGCCGCGTAAACTTTGTCAACGCTTTCAAACTGCTTCTCCACCCTCAGCTCTTGCAGCGGCCTCGGCCTGAGCAAAGCCTTGATCTTGGTCACGATAGGCGATTTTCCCCCTATGACAAGATAATCATTCTTGCTTATCCACCCGTCATACAATATCACATCGATAGTGGTCCCAAAACCGACAACATCTTTCACTTCCAGGACCGTCCCCTTGGCAACATTGGAAAGTTCCAATCTATCTTTTAGGAACTGCTGGGCCAGACCGGAGAGAACCACAAGAAGCTCTGCAATCCCCTCTCCAGATATTCCGGAAACGGGCACTATTGCTATCTGCTTTTTGAAATCCTCAATCCTGTCAAACCTCTCTGAATCGAATCCCCTCTCAGCGAGTTGCGAGACAATATTGTAAAGTTTTTTCTCCACTTCATCTCTGGTCTCCTCCCTCTGCTTCGAAGAGCTTTCAAGGAAGCATTCATTGTTGTAAGGGTACCATCCTGAGACCTTGTCTACCTTCGTCGCCGCAACCACAAAAGGAGTCTTGAATTCTTTCAATATCTTCAGACTTTCATCAGTCTGCTCTTGGAAGCCCTCTGTAATGTCAACAACCAAAATCGCAATGTCAGATATTGCTCCTCCTCTTTTTCTCAGGGTTATGAATGCTGCATGCCCAGGCGTGTCAAGCAAAAGAAGGCCAGGTATATTTAGTTCTATCTTCATCTTGGAAAGCAATTCCCCGCAAAAATTTTTTACAACCCCAACCGGTATGTAGCTGGCTCCGACATGCTGGCTCAATTCACCAGGCTCCAGCTTAGTCACAGTCGTACCTCTAATCTTATCCAACAATGTCGTCTTTCCATGGTCAACATGGCCTACGCAAACGATAATCGGGGACCTTATCATCTTCACCACTTTAAATAATGTTTAAATTTTTATCATTTTAAACAGTTTAAAAGATGAGTTCAATGCCAGCTTACAAAGAAAGTAAACTAACTGTAGTTAAATTAGGTGGAAGTGTTATTGGTTATAATTGTGAAAATATTCCTTTAATTATAAAAAGGATCAAAAATATTAGAGAAAAAGATTGTGCCGGCCCTGTAGTTGTTGTATCTGCTCCTAAAGGGATTACTGATGAGGCATTAAAAATTGGTGAGAAATACGCTAATGGCTCTAAAGTTGATTTGTCTAACTTGTGGAATCCTTATGTAGAAGCAATGAATAATTTCATGAAAGAGCCCTATAGGAGTGAGTTTAAAACAGAGCTTTTATCATGTAAAGAGAAAGTAGGAAATTCATTGGGGCAAGTTGTTGCAAATAAAAGATTTGTTGATGTTAACAGGGCACGGATACTTGGGTATAGCGGGGAAATTTTAGCAGCAATTGCAATCGATTACATAATCAACAGCCATGAACTGGAGGCTTGTCACATGCCCTTGGAAAATTGGCCGATAGTTACCGACAAAAATTTTGAGAATGCTAGTTTTCTGTATGGCGATTCTAGAGAAAGATTGCCATATCTAAGAGAACAATTAGAAAAAGGAAAAATTCCCGTGATCGGTGGTTTTATTGGTGTTACAAAGGATGGTCTTGAAACTACTTATGAAAGAGGCGGTTCTGATCGGAGTGCCGCAAATCTTGGAATTTTGCTGGATGAAGCTTATGATGTTGTCATAGATTTTGAGAAGGACGAAGTCGTTATGAGTGCAAATCCAAAAGTTGTGAAAGACAGGATAGGGGTAGTTAGAAATATGTCCTATAATGAAGTCAAACTTGCAGGACCATTTGGTATGAGCATTGTAGACCCTATAGCAATTAAGGACATAGAGACTGCTGGATTGGGTATAAAATTAGTTGTGACTAACTTTAAAAACCCTGAATATATTACAACAATTCAAAAAGAATCAAATAACGGTGGCGATCCTGTCAAGATTGATACCGGAAGAGAAAATTGTGCAATTTTTGAATTTGATAAAAAAGCGAGATTTCCTCTGGAATATCATATCAATAGAGTTAAAAAATATTATGATTATGTAGAACTGACACCATCTCCGGATGTTGCTAGATTTTTATTTCCAGATAGCTTATATTTCAAGAAAAATGAAGAAGAATTAAAGAGTCTAACCGATATCAATTCTGTGAGTTATGAATTTGGCGCAGTTGCTCTTATAGGCGATAAGATGCAAGAGGCAGCCGATGTTGCAGCTACTGCTTTTGGTGCCATTAAAGGAAAAGATATAACTGTATATGGCGGAGATCTTCCTGGCCCTACTCTTATCAGTGGCCGGGCCTCCAGAATTTTGATGATAGTTAAAAATAAAGACGTTAACAATTGCATAAGAATAATCCATAATGAGATGAAGAAATGAAAAAAGCTTAAAGAGGAATCAACTCAAAGTATTTTATCTTTAAGGACTTCTTTTGCCTTCTCTGCATTATCGACTCTTAATGCAAATTTTCCTTCTCCAAGAAGGTAAATCGATATTATGCTAATGTTTGCTTCAGCTATTTTTCTCGTTAGCTTTGAAAGTTCACCAGGTCTATTGAGGACTTTAGCAACAAGAATTTCTTCAACTGTGTATTGCATTTTTTCATCATCCAAAGCTCTTCTTGTAGTGTTCACATCGTTGGTTATCATCTTTATTGTACCATCTTCTCTTGTTCCTTCTGTTGCCAATGATTCTATGTTTACACCATTTTTGTATAGTATATCACAAACCATAGCCAATGCGCCAGGCTTATTTTTTACATAAATTGTAAATTCATTCATATTCTCACTGGTAAATTGCTACAATTAATAATCTATTTATACTAAAATTAATTAGTGATATAATGCCTTTGACCCTAGCAGATATAACTCCAATCGGCATGTGCTTGGCTACTCAGGATCTTTTCGATGCAAAGAGATTCCAGTCAAATTTCTGCGACAACCTGCTTTTAAGGGCCAGAGACAAAAAGCTTGAGCCGTCTTTGAATTCCCTCAAGAGGGAGTTGAGCTCCATAATGACTGAAAAGAAGTTCTTGGACGGCCACAAGACCGCGATAATCAGCAACATAGACAAAATAATAGGTCTTGTTTCTTCAAGATATTCCCAGGTGGACATGAGGTTGGCAGAAGGTGTGGTTGCAAACGGTAGAGACCTCATAGAAAAGGTTATGTTCGCAGACAATTTCGAGCAAATAGCCAGACTCGAGCCATCATTCAAGACAAAGGTAACTCTTCCTGTCTACGAGCTGTTCATGGCTCATATGAAGAGATCCAAAATATCAGTCATCTAGAAAACAGTCTTTTATGTGAGTTCTAACTTCACGTATCTTTTCAGTCCAAAATATAGGGCAATTGCAACCGCGATGATGATTATCGCATAAACGACCTGCGCCTCATAGCAGGAGAAGAAGTATGCCACCTGGTTTACTGCGCACTGCCCTGGTGAGCCCGGCGTGCAAGTCCCAAACGCAATCAGATTGTAGATTCCATATGCGCTGTAAATCATGCTTGCAAAAAATGATATCGTGAATGCCCAGGAAATTATTTTGAAATACTTGTAGGTGAATCTTGCCAGCCCCGGAGCCCTTTTCATCAGCTTGGCTGTCAATTTAGATTTTATCCTTTCGTCAAGCTTGGAGACGCACGGCCTGAAAGTCACCATTCTAAAAACGCAATCAAAAGACTCCTTTGCCATTTTCCTGTATCTGACCGAGAAAATGCCTAGGAAGCTGAATACGACCAGTGCTATTATTCATATGACCATTTTTTTCACCTTAGCTTTACTATTTCTTTTAGTTTATCGATAAATACTTGTGCCTCTTCCTTTGTGTTGTACAAGTATAGAGATGCCCTTGCCGAACCTATGATTTTGTTTGCATTGAACCAGGAATGCACGCAGTGCTGGCCAGATCTGACCATTATGTTTGCCATCTCATCTAGCATCACTGCAATATCATGGTACCCTATCCCATCGATATTGAAAGATATTATTCCGCCTCTCAACTCAGGGGAAGAAGGGCCAATTATTCTAACACCGTCAAGATTCAGAATCCCCTCTGTTATAAACTTGTTCAGCTCA
>DATEUU010000031.1:0-5405 GCA_035283025.1 archaeon
AGGTCCTTGTCCATTGTCTTTGGTATGCCAATCACTGGGAATCCTAACTTGTCAATCTTATAGGCAACACCCAGCGTGTCATTGCCGCCAATAACTATCAAAGAATCATACTTGCGCATTCTCAAGTTCTCTATAACAAAATCTGATTTGTCCTTCCCGTTGTATTTAAAGGGGTTTGTCCTAGAAGTCATCAATATAGTCCCAGATTTTTCGCCTATGCCTTCAACAGCTTTAGAATTCAGAACCATTTCCTCATACGCTATCAAGCCTTCCCATCCACGCTTTATTCCGTAGAGATCGTGGTTGAGTTCTTCTGCTGCGAAAGTCGCACCCCTAATAGCGCTGTTCATGCCTGCGCAGTCCCCTCCACCCGTAAGTATGCCTATTTTCAAGTAAAACACTTCCTTCTAAGTATTGGAAGTAAAATATAAAAATCTTCTATCCAACCTATGCTTTTGAAGAAAATTTAAAACTTTAAATTCTTTGAAACCTTTAAAACTAGAAATATCACATATTGTTTATTGGTGTTGAAATGAAAAGGACAGGTCCGACGAACCCCTATTTGAAGACTTTGATAGAGGATTTGAGAAAGAAGTATTTCGATTCTAAGGTAGGGATATGGCTCGCGGTCGCCGAAAAGCTGGCAAAGCCAAGAAGGAAGAAAATCACTGTCAACCTTTCTGACATAGAAAGGAACACCAGCAAGGACGAGGTCGCAGTTGTCCCAGGAATAGTCCTGGCGTCTGGCGAACTGACCAAGCCTGTCAGCGTTGCAGCATGGCGCTTCAGCGATGCGGCAAAAGAAAAAATAAAGAAATCGAAGGGGAAATGCCTAACCATAGAGGAATTGGTGAAAGAGAATCCGAAAGGGACCGGAGTGAAAATCTTATCGTGATGCTTATGATAATGGATGGAGAAACTATTGATGGTGGTGTTGGCGAAATACCGCAGCTAATTATGAAACGGTATGGGCTAAGAAGAGAGGACGCCGTAGTTGATGGAACAAAATATGATGAATTGAAAGAACTAAAAAAAGCATTTTTTGGGTTAGTTGGTACAACTATTGCCAAAAGGAAGTTTTACTCCAGCGAAGACGGTAAGCACGGCGCTGTTGAAGTCTATGTAAAAGATGATGAAAACTTAATACCAATCTTTTGGATGTTAAATAGAAACCAAGTTCCAATGAAAATAAGTGATTAATATGATGATAATTGATGCTGAAAACCATGTGCTGGGAAGACTCAGCTCTGTCATAGCGAAGCATCTTTTGAACGGGGAAGAGATTTCTGTTGTCAATTGCGAGAAGTCGGTTTTGGCCGGAGGTACAAAGTATACAATCAAGAAATACTTGACAAAACTCGAGAGGGGGGACCCTCACCATGGACCCTTCTTCCCAAAGACTCCTGATGAAATTTTCAGGAGAACTATCCGTGGCATGCTGCCCTGGGACAGGGCGAGGGGAAGAGAAGCCTTCAAGAGATTGATGGTGTTTATAGGCATGCCAAGCGAATTAAAAGATAAAAAAATGGAGAGAGTGAAAGTTGCCGAAGCAAGCAACTTGAAATGCAACTACATAACTCTTGGCGAACTTTCGACTGCAATAGGGGCTAAGAAAAGATGGTAAAGAAAGAACCTAAGATAATAGCAACCAAGGGAAAGAGGAAGAATTCTATAGCGAGAGCAAAAATCACCCCAGGTAATGGGAGGGTGATGATAAACTCTGTGCCATTGAATCTGTGGGGAAATGAAGTCATGAGGATGAGAGTAAAAGATCCATTGGTTCTGTCCGGTGATTTGGCAAATAAGGTTAACATTTATGTCACCTCAAGCAGCGGGGGGACCACGGGCCAGGCTGACTCTATAAGGACAAGCATTGCAAGGGCTTTGGTTGAATTTTCGAAAAATGAGGCGCTGAGGAGAAAATTCTTGGAATATGACAGGAGTTTGCTGACTTTTGATTTCAGGAGAAATGAGCCACATCATGGGCATGGGGCAAGCAAACGCGGCAGCCGAAGGCACAAGCAAAGAAGTAAGAGATAAAATTTAAGTGGATGAAAGCTTTAAATTAGATATAACATATTTATTAGAATACTTAATTGGTGGTTTATCTGATAATACCCGTGAGATGCTTTACCTGTGGAAAACCAGTTGGCCATCTTTTTGAAGAATATAAGAAAAGAGTGGAGGCTGGGGAAGACAGGGAGAAAGTAATGAATGATTTAGGGTTGAAAAGATATTGCTGTAGACAGATTTTCATGGGTCATGTAGACCTTCTAAGGGAGATTTCCCAGTTCAAGCCGTGATATCATGATTTGGCCTAGCGATAGATTGACAAGATTTGAGGTTGCACGCCTGCTCGGGGCAAGATCTTTGCAAATTTCATTGGGTGCCCCTCTACTGGTCAAGTCCGAAGAAAGGGAATCTATCGACCTGGCAAAAGCTGAATTCAAGGAAAAAATAATCCCAATCACAATCAAAAGAAAAATCCCTTCTGGAGAGGAAACCATCATAGAAGTCAAAGCCGCGATTGAAAACTGGTTGGAATCTCACGCCGGAGAAATTTAAAATACTCTCTCTGCATTTTCTAAACTTTCTTCTAGTCTATGAAGTTGTTTCATATAATTCAGGGCTTCGATCCAACCCATTTCAACCAAATAACTTCTAACTACCACGTCTATGTCTTCTTGCTTCCAACTTTCTTTCTTACCTAAATCTCTCATTACTAATGGCAGTACTCGTGTGTGGAACCTGACCTTGTCGAACAGTGGGTATCTTAAAAGAGATAGGGCTCGCGACTCATGCTTGCATATTTTTTCTCCATAAATTTTATCTTTTTCCGCAAAACTCCTGCCATATTCTTCATCTGATATTCCCCATGCCTTACAGGCTTCAATTGGCATAGAGCAGATTATATCCGTTTCAAAACTTCTTTCGCATCCGCAGGAGTGCTTAAGATTTCTTAAAGATTTTAGCTTAGTCTCAATGCTGTCTCCTACTCTTGCCACGTTTCTCAAAGTGACTTTGTATTGCTTATTTTCATCTGTGCCAGATTTGACAAGAAAAGTTACTTCATCCTCTCCATTATAAGGATGCTCGAATTTTACACTCGGGTAAAATAAAGATTTTCTATCATATCCGAATGTTTCAGCTAATCTACCAACAAAGTCTTCCGTCCATTCTCTGTCATGCCCATAATTGTATACAAATGGATAGGGGTCGAACAAGCCCAAAAGAATAGAACTACCAGGGATTATATTGAAAACTTTCTCACTCCTTCTTTTAAAATATACAGTTCCCTTATTCAGCCAATCTGGATTTAGCATAAGCTATAAGAGAATTGTAAGAGATTTAAGTCTTTTCACTCTGAGAACTCTTCATGGTGACCTACTGAACTCAGAGATGAAGCCTTTAAATCCTTAATCAAACTATTTTTTCCTGATGGAAATGACAAGAGCATTGTATGATCTGGCTTTCAGCATTGTAATCGTTGAACCTTACAGAAATAGAAGAATATTAAGGGATCATCACATCTATTTTGAGCCATCGTCTGATTACTCGACTTTAGAAATAGAAAGCAAGGTCAGGGAATTGCATGATAAGATAAAAGCTGATATTGGGAAAAGATTTGGCAAAGATGGTCTTGTCGTCAAAAGCCTCGAAAGGAAGGCAGATGTGCCAAAAAAAATTGAGATAAAAAGAGAGGACGGTGATTGGATTCTTACAACCGCCGGAGTCATATTAAAAGACAACAATGTTTACAAGATCTGATTTCCTATTCTAAGAATTCTACATCATCAACTCTTCCGTCAGAATCCTTGTCAACCCCTCTAACAATCTTTGATATCGAACTTGATTCAAACTTGTTTCCTTTCTCCACTTCCCTCAGATGAGTGGTCAATGCAAGGATGGCCGCCCTTGTCCCTTTGAACCTCTTACCAGCAAGAACCAAAATCTCACTCTTCGGATTGAACGGATTTTTTATCTTTTCTATTATCCCAGCATCGTCCTCAGAGTAAATGTGCTTTGAGAATGGAGAGACAAGGTTCCATTCCCGGTAGAAATCGAAATATATCGGCATTTTCTTGTTCACTTTTTCAACTATTATGTTCGCCTTAGGCCCTCCTACAAGAATCAAATTTCCTTTCAGATCCTTCTCCTTTATTTCCGTGTCGAGCATGTAATTTGGAAGCGGCGCTTCCTTTGTCAAGTTACCAAGGAAAAGAGCCAAGTCGATTGCGCAGCAGCCGTCAGACGCCTGCGAAGAATATTTCCCATGCGGGTCTGGCGATCCTACGATAATCGTGGCGTCGAGCTTTCCATTTTTGACAAAAGGCTCAAAGAATTTGATTTCCTCTATCCTGGTCTTCGCATCAACAATTTTTTTGCCGTCGAACAGCTTGAAAGAGACCACAGGGAAATTGACGGTATATATTTTTGCAACAGCACCGACCCTTTCCTCGGTCTTCAAGACTCTGATCAGGCCCATCTTTTCCAAATTCCTCAGGTGATAATAGATTTTCTGCTCGTGCTGCTTCAGCTTCCTGGCAATGTCCATCGCGCATGAAGGCTGCTTCGATAGGAACTGAATTATCTTCAGGGCGAGGTCGCTGGTCAGGTTCCTAAGTTGCTTCTTGTCCGAGACCGAAAGCGTCTCGTAGGCATTCTGCCCTTCCTTGCTCTCTTCCACGTAAAACGGCATAATTATTAATGAAACTATACCTTTATAAATCTATTTTTAGGGGTTAGGGTTTTTTCTGCCTCCTTTCTTGCCACTGGAAGCCAATCACAAAAAGATTATTTTAGGATTGTTTTTTATTAGGATTTTTACATCTATGTTTAGGGAAAGGGAGAAATTCCACTTAAGTTACCAGCTCTCTTTTCAAAAAATGATAAAAATGGAATGCCCAAAATGCGGATCTGATAAGACCATTGTAATAGAAATGAGTTATCCTGAGGGCTATGAATGCAAAGAGTGCGGACATGTCTTTCTTAAAGCTCCAAAAGCTCTGATAGACGAGTGAGATGATTAGCATGTGCGGGATTATAGGTTATATCGGAAATAAGGGCGCAGCACCGATTTTGCTTGATGGTTTAAAAAGATTGGAATATCGTGGCTATGATTCAGCTGGGATACTAACCATAAACGGCAACGACCTTGAAATCAAAAAAGATGTAGGGAAGATAGAGGAAATACATTCTAAGCTAAATTTTCTTGAATTACAAGGAAATATTGGGATTGCACATACGAGATGGGCCACCCATGGTAATGTGACAAAAGAAAACGCGCATCCACACATTTCCAATAATGGGAAAATCGCGGTGGTGCATAATGGGATAATTGAAAATTTTCAAGACCAACACAGATTTTTGACTGAGCATGGCTTTAGCTTCCATTCAAGCACCGA
>DATEUU010000032.1:0-9616 GCA_035283025.1 archaeon
ACCAGGTTTTTCATATTATCATCTTAGACTTTAACTATTTCGAACTTCTTTGCTCTCCAGCCCTCTCCCCTTGTGTTCTTCTTTCCGCAAACTGTGCACTTGAACCTGAGATCGACTTTTTTGGTTGGCTTTTCGTGCTCAGGCTTCGGCCTTGGGAAGGAAGTGTAACCTTTGAGCTTCCTCAAGAATCTCCTCTGACCTTGAGCCATCACCCTCCTTGGCCTCTTCTTTGCTATTTCTACAGTTTGGAGAGTATGCTTTTTGCAATGATGGCAGTAAGTTTTCATCTGCTTCGGGTATTTCATTTAATCACTTATTAACTTCTTATTCTCTATTGATAAACTTAAATCTTTTAATCATTTGATATGATTTGTTTTACGAGAAAGACCTGATTGAATAGAAAACTCTACTTACTGACTTTGAATTCCTCGGCAATCCCTCTTTCCAATAAAACTTTGATATTGTCCTCAGGCAGCTTTGCTATGTCCCCTTTCTTGAAAGGTCCGTAGGTCTTGAGATCCGAGGCAACGAACTCAGGCACATCCTCCTTGAATACTATCAAATTGGCAACCTCGCCTTTCTCCTCGCTCAACATCTTCAGGATGTCCAATCTCCTATCTTTGATTATGCCAATCAAGCCGTCAAAAAAATCCTTCTCTTCCTCTGCCAGATTCTCCGGCGGTATATTTGTCCTAGCGGCAATCAAAGCCTGGTTCAATATCTTCCTCTCCCTCCTGTTGAAAATGTCCTCAATCAGCCTTTCTATACTCTTCGACTCCAATTCCCCTCTCCTGTCTTCCTTGCTCTCTGCAGTCTTCCTCTTCTGCTGCAGGTAGGAATTCACATTCAAGAAAAAGTTATCAGGAAGTTTGGTGAGCTTTGGAATTCTTTGTTCTTCCCTCTGGATTTTTCTTATCAACTCAAAGGTTATGGTTTCCTCAGGCATCGAACCACTAATTAATTGTTAGATAAGCTATTTATCTATAGATATTGCACACCCGAAGAATTTGGCTATCTTCTTCTGATTTTCTTCCTCAGCTTCAGTTTTTTGAAAGGGTAATTGACAGGATTCTTAAGAACAATTTTTTCAGTCCCACCCTTGCAGATGCCGTCAGGATGGCACATGTTCATGGTCACGTAGAACATCTCATTGCTACAGTTTGGAGGGAGCAGATTCCTGCTCTGCCTGAGGTGCCATCTCAATTGGGTTCTTAGATAATTCGCACGCATCGGAGGATAGTTCTTGTCGTTCCATTCAATCATCCTTTTCTCCAGCTTCTCCAGGTCCCATCCCATGTTCCTCATGAAATTAATCAAGATGAATACGCTCCTTTTTCTTCCGTCCGCCATTCCTTTCAGGATTCCCTGGATGCATGGAGGGAAAAATTCTTCCGGTATGTCTTTTATTTTTGCGACCATCTTCGGCCTCGGAAGCTCTTCCTTCTCCTCGACCTTGAATTTGGAAGCCCAGTCAAGAGCTTCAACAACCAAATTCTGGGCATCGTGCAACGCAATCTTAGGGACCAGAAACTTTTCTTCGATTTTCACTTTCTCGATTTGGGCCTGCTCCTTCTCAAATTTCTCCACGTCCTGTGGCTTCATCGGCAGGCTGACAAGCAAGCTCTTCTCATGCAGGGAATAAGGCAATCTGAATAAATGCCTTGAACCAAAAATATCCATGCTGACTATCTTGAAAGGCTCTATGCCCTCCTCGCTTGAAATGTCCTTAAGCGGCTTGTTGATTCTTTTGGAAATGTTCTGAGGCTTGTCAAAAGCAACCAACTCTTCCTTCAGGCCATCTTTGATGTACCATTTGACATATTCCACAATCTTCTGCAGAATTTCCGGGTATGAGACACGGGTGGGTTGCATGTCTATTTTTTCAGGCAAAGACTCGAACGGAATTCCTATATGGAAAGATTTGCCTCCAGTGAATTTTATGTTGTAGCTTGAAACTCCATGGTCCTTGAAAGCTTCCATTATTTGCTTGACGGTCAATTTTGCTATCTCAAAATCCGGGACGTCGAGATCAAGAAAAACATCCCATCCTATCCTCAGATTGTCCAAATCTGGCTTTGTCAAGCCAACATCCAGTTTCATCGGCTGGTTCCAGCGCTCGACGCTTCCATGAAAAGAGATTGCACCCTCGGCGACATCCTGCAGTATGTCCTGAGGGTATTGGATGACGTCCGGCCTTTTTCCAAAATTTCCGTCCTTGAAAACGCAGACCACTTCTCTGTTCTTTGCTACTTCAATCAAGGCCTTCTGCACAGAGTCGCGAGAATACCAGTTCCATGCCTTCTGCATAATTTCAGACATAGGGATCATGAGAAAGTTAAGAACCTTCTCAAAAATATATTGACGGAGCAAACTTAAAAATCACTTCTAATTTTCATTATCGGCAATAATTTGTTAATGCTGCCTTAGTATAGCTCTATTTTCTTCTGTTGTTCTTTCGTATCTTTTTTTGTCCCAACGTGGAATCCTATACATTGAGAATACTACCGTTGGGTTATAGTTGTATACATCATCAAGATTCATAGGAGGTAAAATCCACTCAAGTCCATCCTTTCTTATAAGCCAGCTGCCATTCCTTATTTTTGTCTTACTAACTTTTATCGAATTGAAATAAGTATCGATGCTCGTTTTTTCGCGAAAATCTTCTAATGTTTTGTTAAGTCCATCCTTCAATTTCTGAAGGTCTGAATCTGGAAAAATCAAGACATTCAAACCTATTCTTTTTTCTGCTAACTCACTTTTAACCAAAAGTTTATGCCTTTCACATAGCCCAGAATTTGTACTATAAGGCGAAGCATAACATATAGAATCTCTACATTCATCTTCTTGATCAAGATTTTCAGCCTTGCATATGAGCAGACCAAGCAATTCGTGATTTAAGAATCTCGGTGATCGAATCCCGATTCTGCTTTTTTCAATCCAAAAATAGCCAGTAGTGACAATCCCCAAAAGCATGTTAGCGTCTCCACTATAAAATTTAAAGCTATCATATAATGTGACGTGAGCATTTTCGGGTATCATATTAATTACAGAAATAGATTAAAGATTTAACTTTGTATCAAAATCATTTTTTCTTCTTGGCTTCTTTCTTCAGCTTCATCATCTTTACAGAGAAGTTGCATTTTGAGCATTTTATGTTGAACTGTTGATTTTTGCCAGTTCCCTCGACCAACGGCTCCGACCAATCCTCTTTCCTACTTTCTGAATGGTTGCATTCAGGGCATGTCAGCTCTATCGTCGCCTGGGGCTTGCCAACCAGCTTCACAATTCTTGCTTTGCCTTTGGCTTCTCCCTTTGAATTTTCCAATGGCCGAGTCGTGATGTATTCCAGCTGCATTTTCTCTAAACATAGTATTGAATCTTAACTTAAATGTAATACTGCAGAAAGAGTAGAGTCAGCCAAGCATGTCTAGAAAAAGGTCGTAACTGCAACCAAGGGTAAGGCAATCGGCATTGTGGGCATGTGCCTTTTCTCCGTAGAGTGCTCCTACCTTGTGCACGCTTCTGTCAATATATTTGTCCAAAATCAGCTGTACGGTTTTCATACTAATTTGATGGCCAGAAAAGTATTTAAAACCATTTAAAAATCTATCAATGACTTCTGCTCTCTCTTATCCAATGCGCTGGCAGGAATTTTCAGTCTGGACCTGATTTCTTTTGCCAATTCCTTTGAATATCCGTGGACGCAAAAGACTTTTTTCGGGTTTACCTGCTGGATGAACATCATCAGCTGTTCGAAATCGCAATGATCAGAGAGCGGGAACCCTTGCATCCCATAGCTTCTTGACAAACTCCACCCTGTCAAAACGCAGTTCTTAGTCTTCTTGTCATTTATCGAATATACAACATGCATTGGACTGATAGTAACATCGGAGCCCTCGTTCCTTTTCAAAAACTCCAAGCCAACATCAAAATCATTATACACATCGCAATATTTTCTTATGCTGTCTGAAACTTGCGGTACAATTCCATGCTGGTTTAGAGCTTTTATCGCTTCCTGGGATTTGCCGATGTGATAGCCGCCGAGATTCACTTTGAAACCTTTTTTGTTCTGCTCCAAAATCCATTTGACTATCTGCTTCCTGACATCTTCTATGAGCGGAAATTTGAAAATTGGCTTGCCATACGTGGCTTCTACAATCAGGATATCTGCCTGGTGGATGTCGATGGCTTTGGAGGTCAGGCCCTGCCACAGCTTTATGTCGCCTGTGTAAAGGATCGAAGTGCCATCTGCCTCGATAAGAGTCTGGGTTGATCCTAGGATATGACCAGCGCTTATCAGTTTGGCAGACATTCCATTAATTTTGATTGCCTTGTTTTCCTTCACCACATTCGCCTGAAAATCAGGATTCCTCAATCTGATTAGCTCATAGGTCTCCTCTGTGCAGTACGGCTTCTGAATCACATGAGAGGGTGAGTGGTCTGCATGAGCGTGGGAGACGAATGAAAAAAAGTCAGAGACTTTGGGGTCAAGAAGAACTGTGTTGCCATTGCATTTGACCGCGATTCCATTTCCAAGAGAAAACTGCAAATTAGACATCGATTAAAATTGGGTTTTTATAGTTTTCTGCTTATCTGTCCTTAAATAGCTAAAATGAAAATTTATTTATGGACATAGAATTCTTGCCTGGATTCATAACCTATGACTTTGGGCCAAAGAGATTGCTGTTCGCTGTTCTTCATTCAACCACTTCCTTGAAATATACGCCTAGAGGGGATGTTGGAGCAGATTTGCTTGCAGTCCATCTTGCTATGGATATAGGATGCAAAGCAGTCATATCGACAACGCCAAGAGAAGAAGAATTTGGAATAGATTTTAACAGACTTCCTCCCCCGAAGAGCTTGGCTCTAAATATGTTTGATGTATTTGAAAAGAATGAAAACAAGGAGAAAATACTGTGGTACTTTAAAAAATACTCTTGGGTCGCAACCACAACTGAAGATTATGCCGACAAACTGAAAGTTTACAAATCATTCTGGTCATACGTAGGAAAACTAAGTAATAGCAAATCACCAATTGTTTTTGTTCACATGCAGGATCCAGTATTGCGAAATTTCCCAAGTTTAATTGATGTTATCTCATTGGGGATTGAAAAAAGAAGAATAGAAGAAGCCATTGCCAAACTTAACAAAAAATACAGAAAGACCTTTGGCAATATGAAAAAAGATTTTGCTGATTTCTCTGCTTCACATGCAAAGTATTATTACAAAAATTCTATTTTGCAAGCGGCCGGCACCCTTAACCCAAAAGGATTTTCTGGAAAGACGAGGGAAGACCATGAAAAAATGCTTAAGAGAGTTGATGATTTAGGATTCAATAAAATTTACAGAGAACTAAAGAATTCCTTCACATTTGAAAAATATTTGAGGGCTGTGAAGTATATTGAAGAAAGAGTTCCTCTAAAAGTAACAAGCTCGCTTAATTTTTCCGGCAAGTACGCCCTTGGAACAAAAAAGTTCTTAAGAGACTTCCACAGAAAAGGAATCGAATTAGAAGTAAATGGTTTTCTCAGCGAGGTTCGCACAGATTTGGGAATAGAAATTATTAAAGATTTCTTGCAATTTACTGGCTTATCCATTTGAGAATGAAATCTCCTAAAGCTTGAACTACAATTTGATAAGATGCACTAGGAACTGGGTCGCCTTGCCTTACTCTTCCTCTCCAGTTGAACTCAACCTGCATCCCTATTCTTTTCTTTTCATTCTTCCTATTGTGCTCCATCACGTGCCTGGTCAATACATAGTTCCTGGAACCTGTCAGGAGCCAGGTTGAAACTGCTATCTGGAGAGCGCTCAATTTCATTTCACTAAAAATGCCATCAAGATAGGCAGCGAACTCATTCTTGAATTTGAATGCTTGTTTTTTTCCTCCAATCAAGTTGTAATCTTCTCCAAATCCAAATAGGACATCAAACTTCCTTTTTATGCTCATCCCATGGATTGAAACAATAGCCTTCGGTTCCATATGTTCGATTGCGTTGTGATATTTCTCCAATGATGGAAGCATCTCCACACTGTTGTGAATCGGAATGAAAGTTGTCGTTTGAGGTTTAGTGCGGAAGACTCTTGCAAAAAGTTTTAACCCCTTGCCCAAATCTTGGGGTGGCCTTGAAGCATCGGCATCTTTTCTTATGAACAGGGGGACAAGGTATGCCGATCTCAAGTAAAATGCCGCAAGCTTTGCCAGTGTTCCAGTGTTGAAATCTCCCACGTTTGCATAAGCATCCTTTCCAAATTCTTTGAGTTTTATCTTGTCAGCAACCGCATGCTCTGCTGTGAATAGAATTTTGTTGGCAGGGAATTTCTCCATGGTGCAATATTCTATCTTATCAACAACATTGGGCTCGATCTTCCTTTTCAAAAATGAGTTCATGCTCTCTGAAGAATTGAAAGTCAGATAGTTCATTTTTTCAACCAATCCATGACCTTTGTTTCCTTTTTCGCATATTCTACAATTTCTTTGGCAACATTTATCCCAGTTGCGCTTGTCAATCCTTCAAAATGAACATTTACATTTGCCTCGATTATTTCCGGACCTTTTGCCCCTTCGATGATGTCGATTCCACAAATCTTCATGCCAAGGACCTCTGCAGCCTTTATAGCTATTTCCTTCAGCCTAGGGCTGAGTTCAATCGGCTCCCCAACCCCGCCAATTGCTATGTTTGCCCTCCGCTCATCCCTCTTTGCTTTCCTTTTCATCGCAGCCAAGACATTGTCCCCCAAAACAAAAGCCCTTATGTCCTCGCCAGGATTCCGGATGTATTCTTCCAAGAATATCGGCTCTTTGAACCTCTCCAGAGTGTCCATGAGGCTGACCGCCGACTGCTTTGAATCTGCAAACATCACTCCCTTCCCCAAGCTCCCATAAAGGAGTTTCATGACAACTGGATAGCTCATGTCATTCAGAAGATCCTCCATGGTCTGGCGGGAAATCGTGAGGTATGTGTTTGGAACAGGTAGTCCTGCTTCCTTCAATACAAGCAAGGTGATGAATTTGTTCCTAGCTATAAAAACAGAGTCTGGCTTTATGGGAAGGTAAACGCTGTCTTTCAAAATGTTCAGAAGAGTGTACCCGATCCAAGTGTATGTTCTCGGCACTCTGGGAATTATGCAATCAAAGTCGGCGAGATTCGTTTTTTTGTAAAGAACTTTCAGACCCTCGTCCTTGAGTTCCACTCTGACCGCCGGTATCGGTATGTATGCGAATTTTTCGAATACCTTCTTCCCTTCCTTCAGCATCCAAAGTTCGCACTGAGTTCTCTTCAATGGTCCCAATATGCATCCTTTCATATCATCGCCTGAACAATTTGCTAATCTTCTCTCCCATCTTTCTCTCTTTGTGTTTTTTTGATTTTTCTGCCAGGTGCTCTAAAAGAGCCCTTGCAACATTCTTGCTGGTTATCTCCTGGATATTTTGAAAATCTGGGGATAGCATAAATTTTCCTAAAATCCACTGGTTCTTGGAAGAAAAAAAGTTTAGAGCGCAGTAATCGCATTCGACAGCCTGACTTATTTTTTCAGCTAATTTTTTAATTTCTTCCCCCGCTTCCACAGGCTTGACGACCTCCCCTATTCTTTCATAAGATGTTATGATGCCACCCCCGACCACAAAAGACAGAATATTTCTTTCCGCATACATTGGGGGCTCTATCAATACAGGGGTGCCGACTTTTGCAAGCGATAAGACATCTTGGAGAGTTTTTGAATTTGTGACAATTACCCTTTTGTATGGCATCCTAACTATAATCGGGAATTTGGTTTTTTTGAGGAGCTCCTTCATCGACATGTCCGAAGAGACAACAAAAACTTCCCTTGTCCTGATGTTGTTTTGCCTAAGATGTTTGAAAAGCAGAGCTTCGTCTGTCGCCATGATATATCTGTCAGCATTGATTGGAAGGTAGGTCGAATTCGAAAGCACCCGCATCGTGATATAAAAAACTTCCTTGTAAGTCAAGGTCGGGATGGGTAGGACACAATCATAATCGGCAAGATTTATCTGCCCGTACTTGACAGCAAAATTTTCAGCGAGGTCGACTCTTATCTGTCCTATCGGGACGAACAAGACCTTTTCAAAGAAACTGCTTGCTTCCATCAGCAAAGGAGAATCTTTTTCCCCTCTCTGGGGATCCGAGACTATTGCCAGTTTCATAATACTATAGAAACGGGAATGCCTAACTTAAAGTTTATGCAGGTCTTTTCTTTGGTCGAAGAGCATGGGATCCGCATTTCCTGCATTTGACCTTTCCCTCTCTGATTTTGGAAGAATCGGCCCTGATCTTACTCTTGCAAACCCTGCAGACAAAAACTCTGAAGAAAAGTCTCTGCGCAGCTTCTGGGAATGTCTTTTTTACCATAAACTTTTCCTTCTTCTTTTATAGGTATTTTGATTTACCTATTTAAGTTTAAATTACTATTAGTTTTTTGATTCGAATGCCATTACCAGCATATTGGAAGTTAAGAGATGATATGTTAAAAGATTTAGAGGAAGAACTTACTAAGATGACTGAAGATGAAATCAAAAAATATCATAAAAGGGCAAAGATTAAAACTTTTGCTGTTGGAAGTCTAACTGCACTTGGCATTATAGTAGCTGCAATTGCTACTGATTCCCCACTACCTTTGGTTTTTGTTCCTTATACGTGCCTGATGGGAATGAGTACCTACACTCCTCAAAGAGATTTAATTAAAAATGAACTAAACAGAAGAAATTTAGAGTATACAAAATAGCAAGCAGAATTTAAGTTTTTTCTCTTTATACCCGATAAGAATCATAGGTTAAACTTAAATAGTCTGAAAGGCATTCTCTTCTTTTGGAATCTAATGCTCAAACCAGAGATAAGGATCCTCGGATTTGATGACGGGGCCTTTGTTCCAAGGAGTAAAGCTTCTGTCCCAGTAATCGGTGTCATATTTCGCGGGGGAAATTTTCTTGACGGCGCTTTGAAAACCGATGTCGTTATTGACGGAATGGATGCAACAGAAAAAATAATTAAACTTATAAACTCCACAAGGCATAAACAACAGTTAAAGGTAATGATGTTCGACGGCATCACATTAGGCGGTTTTAACATAGTGGACATAAAAAAAATTCATCAGGAAACCGGCCTTCCAGTCATAGTTGTGAACAGGAAGCGACCGAATTTGAAAAATGTTAAGAATGCGTTGAAAAATTTTGATGATTTTAAGGAGAGGTGGAAGATTATTTTGAGTGCCGGGAAGATTCGAGCGTGCCGAGTGAGAAATAAAAACGTGTACTACCAGTCTGTTGGATTGACTCATGATGAAACGAAAGAGATAATAGCTTTGAGCTCTACAAGAAGCTTCATACCTGAGCCTCTGAGGATTGCTCACATAATCGCTACGGCATTCGTGAAAGGAGAGAGTAGTGGGAGAGCATGAAAAAGAAAATAACCGATGGTCCGATGGGGTACATAATTTACGCAGCCCTAGGAGTCTTCATCGCATTTTTGATCAACCAAACTTTGGCGCTCGCCCTGTCAACAGACCTGCCGGTGGTGGCGGTCGTGACTTCATCGATGACTCATGACGACACAACTCAGGTGAACCACTACCAGTGGCTCCAGACCAATTTGGGATA
>DATEUU010000033.1:0-4294 GCA_035283025.1 archaeon
GCCGCAGTATATAGAAGCAAACTTCAAGGGGACTGTCAGAGAACTTCTGTCTTCAGCGGCGGACGTCGATTCTGAAAATTACAGAGGTGAAATCATTAGGCCATTGGAGTTGGAGAGACTGCTGGATAAAGACATAAAAGAGCTTTCTGGCGGAGAGTTGCAGAGGGTTGCAATCTCTTATTGCCTCTCTCAAAAAGTAGACTTGTATCTTTTAGACGAGCCTTCCGCATTTCTAGATGTCGAGCAGAGGTTGTCATTGGCAAAACTTGTTGGCAGCATTTTGGGAGTGAGGGAGAAAAGCAGTCTGATCATAGACCATGATCTGCTATTCCTGAGCAAAGTAGGGGACAGGGCCATGGTTTTCCTTGGGAAGCCAGGAATAGAAGGAAATGTAAATGAGATAACTTCTGTCAAAAATGCTTTCAACATTTTCCTGGAGCAGGTTGGAGTCACTTTCCGTGCAGATCCGGAGACAGGAAGGCCTAGGGCGAACAAGCTTGATTCAAAGCTTGACAGGGAGCAGAAAGAGAAGAACGAATATTTCTACGTTTGAATTTAATTACTTTCTGGTTGATGTCTACTAAATGATTCTTCAATTGTTTTTCTACAACTTTCACAAAAGTTCCGAGTTCTGATTGGCAGTCTCATAACGCATTCCGAGTTCGGATGGCTGTTTTTGTAGCCAAATTTTAAACCTTGACTATGGCCGAAATTATGTATGGCTGAGCCAACCGGATCTTGACCCATAAGATAAACGTAACATACAGAATATTGGGAGATATATCTGCCAATTAATTGTGACCCATCTCCATATAGTCTTATGTTAGAAGGTAGGAAAATTACATCTGAACCTTCAAATCTGTCTTTTTGTTTTTCCAGATAAATTTCTAAATCTTCGATAGAAAGAAAGTGAGTGGCCCAAGAATTGTTTTCAATTAAGTTTGATAAGATTTGCCACGGTTTTTTCTTGAGTTTTATCCTTGGAACATTTATTGGGGGTTCTCCAACTACCTCTACATAATCAAGATTCTTTTGTAGTTCCTCTGAAAACCTTTCTGTATATCGATTTTTGGAATTTTCTTCTAAAAAAGGAATAATCTTAGATTTCAATCTTTTCATTCTCTCACCTGTCGTAAGAATTTTATTCCGTCAAAACTAGTTTCTTTATCTGTGGTATGAGAGGTCCAAAAGTTTTGTCTCCTCCAGTAGCAAATGTCTCGTGAGCTCTGCTCACCTTCTTGTTAACTTCTTCTACTATGAACGCGATAAATGGTTTTGTCTTGAATCCTTCATTTAATTTTTCGTATTCACCCTCAACTTTCGCGTGGAACTCCATAGCCTTTGTTTTAGTATCAATTGATGCATCTTTCATGGTCTCTACTAATTCCTGCTCCAATTTATTTACAATGTTTCTTGGTTTTTTCTTCCACTCAATTCTACAGTAAGTTAAAAAATAAGATGGGTTTGGTATAATAGGCTCTTTATTATCTTCTCCAAGCAAGTCCTCATAATCATCAAGTATTTGTGCCTCATCAGCAAGATATCCTGCACCTGCTTCAAGGGTCGGATATCTATTGCCACCAAGAATATTCAGACTGCCAAAGATAGTTTTTTGAATTTCAGCAATTTTTCCCTCATATATTTCATCCAACACATTGATTGGTACCTCTCTCTCCCTACTGTATTTAAGATCTAATTCTTCTGCAAGAGTAACCTTTGCTAAGCCTCTTCCCACTCTTTCTTGTATTTTTTCGTCCATCGTTTTTAATCGACTTTCAGATATATTGAATGCTCCAGCAGCTACAATCTTGTAACCACTGACCCATTTCTCGTAAGGAATTGAGGAATTCAATGGACGGGGTACCTCGTTATCAAGAACTCCATCACCCATGTCTGAAGACAATGAGAGATAGCAGAGAGTGGCTAAGCAGTTTTCACCATCTTTTCTAGCAATTTCCATTCCATCTATAGCTATGAGAGCTGGAACTGTCAATTCTTTTATAAGATCCGTTTTTGATCCGGAATCAACAATACTAGCAACAAAATTCTTTTCACCATGGGTTTTCATTATTTCATAAAATTTCCCAATTTCACTTTCATCACAATCTAGTTGGGGAAGAGACAATCTATCTGCATACCTCTTTGTAATACCTCTTACATCCTGCCTAGGTTTATTAATCAGAATATCATAGAGTTCGTCAATTAGGTTGGCCTTGCTCTCTTTCCAGAATGTTTCTGCTTCTCCACTATACCGCATTAGTTTGGGCAGAGAGAAGAGTTTTGATAAGGCTGTTCCAATTCCCATATTCTCACTATTTACTGCTGGTCTGTTAATTATTTAAACCCTATTGAAGCATAACATCAAACACACAACAGTTATCGCCATCGAACAACCATTTAGTTCTTTTAACTTTAGAATTAGTCCCAACCAATTCATGTACTACACCATTGTTATATTCGATGCAGGCGTTGCACATAAAAGGCTGTTTGTATTCTTTTAATGCATCATAAAAAGGGCATTTGACAACACCAACTTTTTTTTCACCTATAAAATCTAATCTCAATCCAAGGATCATCGCCATAATATTCATTACACTTTTTACATCCTCTTCTGTAATTCTTGTGTTTAATCCTAAAATTTCTTTTATCTTTGCCGCATCCTTTTTACCTAACTCTCTTAACTCCCTTTTAAGTATGGTTTCGGTCACACTGTAACCCTCAGTCTTTATAAGGTATTTTCCTAAAGTAGCGATAATTGCTACCAATGTTTTATATGACAGATCTGACTTGATATCAATAGGTATCTCCTTATCGGCCAGGCCTTTCAATTCATTTAACTTCCAATGCTCTAGTTTTTTATTTTCCATCATTCATCACTTCTTTCCTTTTGCAACCAAGCTTGGGCAATTCAGACAAACTTCCTTGTCTCCAATCCGAAGCCCACAAGGAACGTGATCCGGATTGTCCTCATAATACAGCTTTATGTGATGAAATTCAGGTGCCATTGGGGTGCTCCCGATATTCACTTCAATGTGCTTCATTCCTGGTTCGGATCTTATCTGGTTGGTCAAAAAGTTTTCCAACTGGTGCATATCCTCTGTTGCAGTGTTCAAAACAAGGTTGTGCATTCCGGAAGTCCTTGTAATATAGACAACAAGCGGGCAGTTTCTCAATTTCTTCATCAGTAAATTGACTCCGTCAGCATCGGCCTCTATCCCGATGACAGAAAGAATTGGGAAAAACATCTCTGCGTTTATCAAGGCGGAAGTCCTTATCACCTTGTTCTTGATAAGCCTGTCGACCCTTTCCTTTACTGCGGCAGGAGTCACGCTAAGCTTTTTTGCCAGAGCCGTGAACTTTATTCTCCCGTCTTTCAGCATCTCGGAAATTATAAACCTATTCACATCGTCAAGTATAATTTTTTTAGCTTTCATTTGGCAGTCTTAAAATTAATAATAGTCGGAAGTATATAAAGCTACTTTTTTATAGGCAAAACTTAAGTGTACTGAAAATAATAAAGAAATTCCTAAGAAAGAGTAAATTTTTATGATGGCAGGAATGAAAATGGAAGAAGAAACCGTAATCTGCAGGATGTGCCTAGAACCAATATTCAATTTCATTTGCGTGGACTGCTTGGGCGATACTGTGAGCAACTGGCTGGGTTCGGCGAGGCCAGAACTGTCTGGCGAATTCCAAACCTTCCACAAGCAATTGCTGAAATATATTAGATCAGACAACGGCTCGGAGAAATGCATCAAATGCAAAACCACAAATGACGCGGTCATGTGCCCATATTGCTATCAGCAAGAGGTCTTCTGGTGGGTATTTAACAAAGACATCAACCTATCAAGAACATTTGCCAGATTGTTCAACTTCGACTTTCTGGGAGTGGGATATCTGCCGCGCGTCAAGACCAGAAATCTCGAGCCAGTGATTCTAGTAGACAGAAGGGAGGCATCAGACATTAACATGTGCGACAGTTGCGACCAAACTTCAGACGATTTGAAAGAGAAAGACGGGTCCTGGCTCTGTGAATCTTGCAGAGATTGAGAAAAATGAAATTCGCCAATTCTGTTTAGGGCAATTAACGGGCTTCAGCTTTAGCTATTCTGAGTATTTCCTGTGAAATCCTCTCTACATTCTTTATTCTCTCGCTCAATGTCTCGTTCTGCACCCTCATGCTGTCAACCTGCGTTAGAATTAGGTCCATTTTAGCCCTGATGTTCTCCATGTTTGTGGACTCAAAGGCTGTTGGCGGCTTTGCAGGTTCTATCGGTGGCAATGGCTCTTCCTT